>JABFRB010000011.1 GCA_013141385.1 Bacteroidales bacterium
TGATTCCATTGTAAGCCAAACAAGGGAAATTGTTCGCCCTGGCCGAAAGCATGAAAGAAAAAAACGCCCAAAGAAACTCTACTATATGAATTACAAACCTTTATAGCTTAAGTCAACGACATTGAATCTTATAGATAAAATATATACGTAAATAAATAATGTTTTAATAATAGTTGCTTGGAGTAGGAATAAATTTCAATTTTGGTATACGTTAATATTAACTACTATTTTTTAACCTAAAACTAACAAAACAATGAAAAAACTTTTTGCGATTCTTTTAATCGCTGGTATAGGCAGTTTTGTAATGAACTCCTGCCAGAAGTCTTCGGATGTTAAACTAACTAACAATCAAGAGGTAAGCACTCTTCATTCATTAGGCTGCAACCTTTTACCTGCTGATGAGTATGCCAAAATTCCAGTAGCAAAAGAACCAGATGGTATTGTTATAAAGGCCGCTGTTACCTTAAATATACCTTCAGTAGGTGATCAAGGTAGTGAAGGTTCATGTGTAGCTTGGGGAACAACCTATGCCGGCCGTAGCATTGCTTGGCAAGCAGGACATCCAGCAGCATGGAGTAATAGCGTAAACATTTTCAGCCCAGAGTATGTCTATAACCAAATTAAGGCTAGTAGCTCTTGTGGTTCTGGGTCTTATGTAAAAACTGGCTTGAATCTGCTAAAATCACAAGGTGTTTGCAGATGGTCAGTAATGCCATATACCGATGCTAGCTGTTCAACCTTACCTAATGCAACTCAAATAGCAGATGCTGCAAATTACAAAATTGCTGGTTATAGTGCAGTTACACGTTCTACCTCAGCTATAAAGGCTCAATTGGCAGCTGGTAAGGCAGTTATTGTTGCTGGTCCTGTAAGTAATGGTTTTATGTATTTAGCTAATGGTGCTGTTCTTACTACCTTTGTAGGTGGTTCATTGGGAGGGCATTGCTATTGCGTTGTTGGCTACGATGATACAAAAGGTGCTTTCAAATTTATGAACTCATGGGGAAAAAGTTGGGCATCATCAGGTTTTGGCTGGATTGCATATGGTTATGAAAGAACTTGGTGGTCAGAAGCATATGTGATTAATTAGTATATAGGTAATCATTGATTGAAGGCTCTTCTGTATTGAAGAGCCTTTTTTTATTATACATAAATTATATGGATTATATGGAAAATGAGATTGCGCCTAATTTTTTTACAAAATTACTCAGGACTAAGAGGGAAAAATATGTAGTCAATCTGATATTTATGTAAACATTATATTAATGTGATTAATACATGCAATAAAAATAATTAATATAGATTTATCTGTCATAAAAAAAGTATAATCATAAAAGTATCATAAATACAGCAATAAAAATAATAATATAGATAAAATATATATGAAAATAAAAAATGTTTTAAAAATAGTTGCTTAAAGTTTTAAAAAAAATCAATTTTGATATACGTTAATATTAACTATTATTTTACTTTAACCTAAAACTAACAAAACAATGAAAAAATTTTTTGCGATTCTATTAATCGCTGGAATGGGAAGTTTCGTTATGAACTCCTGCCAGAAATCAGCTGATGTTAAACTCAGCGACGATCAACAAGTTAGCACTCAGTATTCATTAGGTTGTAAACTTTTATCTGCTGAGGAGTATGCTAAAGTTCCATTAGCAAAAGAAGAAACTACTACTGCTCCTTTTAAGGCTGCTCTTACCCTATTTTGCCCTCCAGTAGGTAACCAAGGTGGTGAAGGTTCATGCGTAGCTTGGGGAACAACTTATGCTGCAAGAAGTATACTATGGGAAAAAGATCACCATGCAACTTCTTATAGCTACAGCGTAAACATTTTCAGCCCTGAGTATGTTTACAACCAAATTAAGGTTGGTAGCTGTGCTAGTGGTTCTTATGTAACTGATGCTTTGGCATTGCTTTACAATCAAGGTGCTTGCAGATGGTCATTAATGCCTTATACCGATGTTAGCTGCTCAACATTACCAAACACTACTCAAAAAAATGATGCTAGAATTTATTGGACAAATAGCTATGGTGCTGTTACCCGTTCAACTTCAGCTATTAAGGCTAAGTTAAACGCTGGTATCCCAGTTATCGTTGCTGGTCCAGTAAACAATGCATTTATGTATTTAGCTAATGGTGCAGTTCTTTCTACCTTCAGTGGTTCTTCACTAGGTGGACATTGCTATTGCGTTGTTGGTTATGATGATGCTAAAAATGCTTTCAAATTCATGAACTCATGGGGAACAGGTTGGGCATCAGCAGGTTTTGGCTGGATTAATTACAATAACATAACAACTTGGTGGACAGAAGCTTATGTAATGGGCAACTAATCATTACTAATTATTATAAAAGGGCTCTTCAGTTTTGAAGAGCCTTTTTTATATTCTTAGAGAAATAAACACCGGGGTTATTATGTTAAACTTATTATAATGAATGAACCCCAACCCCTTAAAATGGGATAACAGAGTAGTGCAGTAGTTTCCCCTCCTTTTAAGTTAATGTTATATTAAATGGATGTTTTTTTAGTAAATTATAGAATAGGTTTTGCCATAAAATCACAAAGACACGAAGTTCAGATAAGTTTATTTTTATGATTTTTTGTGGCTTTGAGTCTTAGTGGCGATATTTCTTTATTTTCCCACAACATCTTAAAACAGAACCTATTAAATTGGATTGCTATATTCTTGAATTGTAGTAATTTTTGCTTGGCTATTACCCAATTAAGGGTTTTGTAACTATTGAAATATTGATTTTTTTGATACGTATTATTTCTGCTTTGACAGATTAGCTTAGTACTTGATTTTTCGTGTGTTTTTCGAATCTATCAAAGTCGAATTATTTTAAAATATCTTCAATTACCTAATTAAAAACTAATAGATTATGAAAAACTATTTTGCTATTTTGGCCGTTGTGGTATTTGGATGTCTCTTTATGACTTCCTGCGATAAATCATCGCAAGATGCGATTAATCTTACAACAAACCAACCACAATTATTAAATGAGCATCATTCATTTAATTGTCAGTTTCTACCAGCAGCCGAGTATGCTAAAATTTCAGAGGCTAAAACTTCTAAATTTGATTTAACAAAAGTAATCGTAAACTTAAAAGTACCACCCATTGGGGATCAAGGCATGGGTTCAAGTGTAGCATGGGGAACTACCTATGAGGGGCGTAGTATCGATTGGCAGGCCAATCATCCTGCATCATGGAGTCCCAAAGTTAACATATTTAGCCCCGATTATACTGTTAAACTTAATGGCTGCACAAATCCATTATACGTAACAACTGCTTTAAACTTATTAATATCGCAAGGTGCTTGTGTAATTGCTTTGGTTACAAATCCTGATTGTGCTGTACCACCTACCGCAATTCAAATTGCAAATGCAGCTCAACATAGAATAAATGGGTATAACACTGTTCCTCGTACAACTGCTGCTATTAAGAGTATAATTGCATCTGGTAGACCTGTAATTGTTGCTGGTCCAGTTAATAACGCTTTTTTGTACTACACAAGTGGAGTGCTATCTACCTTTTCAGGTTCTTCACTGGGTGGGCATTGCTACTGTATTGTTGGTTATGATGATACAAAAGGTGCATTTAAATTTATGAACTCGTGGGGAACTACCTGGGGTATTTCAGGTTTTGGTTATATTGCTTATGGGTATGAAACAACTTGGTGGCAAGAGGCTTATGTAATTATTTAATTTATTAGATATTATATAGATTAACGTGAATTCGATGCAGACATAACATATAGATTTTAAATATAATACTAGATTGCTGTTTTGTCATGCTGAACGAAGTGAAATCCGAAGGATTTGCTGAAAGCAATCATTTGTTTTCTAGATAACTAGATCCTTCGCTTCGCTCAGAACCGAACTTGCGAACCGAACGTAGTGAGCTCAGCGGAGTTAATTCGGCAGCCAATGACACCTTACATCGAACTGACGTTAGATTAAGTTGTTTTGAGTTTGGTGAGAGTTCCGAGCTTTTTAAAAAGTTCGGAACTCTAGGATTTAACTTCTTTTCTGAGGGTTAAAGTTTTTGAGTAAACTTTAGGTACAACAGTTGATGCTTAGTCTGAATAAAGTTTATTATATAAAATAATACTTGTAAGTCATTGATCAAATTTTTTATTCACAAATTTAGGCTAAATGCTTGATCGAACGTTTGAAACAGAGACAATTGAAATATAGAAAAAACCCTATAATGAAAATTTGTAAATAAATAATTGGCAAAAAATAATATTAAATGCAAATTGTAATTGCATTAATGCTATATACTTTAATTTAACTTAACCTAAAAACAAAAAGAAATGAAAAAGTTTTTTGCGATTCTGTTAATCGCTGGAATGGGAAGTTTAGTTATGAACTCCTGCCAGAAATCTTCTGATGTTAAACTTACTAACGATCAAGAAGTAAGTGCTATTCATTCATTAGGCTGTAATTTTTTACCCGCTGATGAGTATGCTAAAATTCCAGTGGCTAAAAATCCAGAAGGTGTTGTTTCAAAGGCAGTTGTTAACCTAAATGTACCTCCAGTAGGTGATCAAGGCGGTGAAGGTTCATGCGTAGCTTGGGGAACTACCTATGCTGCTCGCAGCATTTTCTGGCAAGCAGGCCACCCAGCAGCTTGGAGTCAAAGTGTAAATATTTTCAGCCCTGAGTATGTTTACAACCAAATTAAGGTTAGGAAATCATGTGGTTCAGGTGCTTACGTAACAACTGGTTTGAACTTACTAAAAACACAGGGTGTTTGTAGATGGTCTTTAATGCCATATACCGATGTTAGCTGCACAGCAAAGCCTAATGCAACTCAAATCGCTGACGCTGCACTTTATAAAATTGCCAGCTATAGTACAGTTACTCGCACTACTGCTGCTATTAAAGCTCAATTAGATGCTGGTAAGCCAGTTGTTGTTGGTGGCCCTGTAAGTAGTGGATTTATGTATTTAGCTAATGGTGCAGTTCTTACTACCTTTGTTGGAGGTTCATTGGGTGGACATTGCTATTGCGTTGTTGGTTATGATGACACAAAGGGTGCTTTCAAATTCATGAATTCATGGGGAACTGGTTGGGCATCAGCAGGTTTTGGTTGGATTGCTTATGGTTACGAAGCAACTTGGTGGACAGAAGCATATGTTCTAAACTAGAACTATCTTTTTTACTTATATTAAGAAACCCTTCAATTTTGAAGGGTTTCTTTGTATAAAAGACTATTGGTGTGATTAGTATTCATTAATACCCACTAGCTTGTCCATCCTTTCTGGATTCTGATGCGCCAATGTATACCCCGTTCTTGGTATCAAGCATAATGGCTTGATATCCACCATACCCATCGAAGCTATAGCTGATTTTATGCCCTTTAGCAAGCAATTTACGTATTTCATTATAGTCAAAACCTGATTCAAGGAAAACTATTCCACCATCGCTCATCCTTTCATCAGTTGGTTCAGAACTGCCATCATGTTGAATTCTTGGAGCATCACCAGCCTCTTGAAGGTTCATTCCAAAATCAATTAGGTTAACAATTACTTGGGCATGACCTTGTGGCTGCATTGCACCACCCATAACACCAAAGCTAATCCATGGTTTTCCATCCTTTGTAATAAATCCGGGAATAATAGTGTGGAACGGACGTTTCCCCGGTTCAAAAACATTTGGATGACCTTCTATTAATGAAAACATTTCACCTCGATCCTGTAAAACAAAGCCAAGTCCTGTGGGAGTCATACCTGAACCCATTCCCCTATAATTACTCTGGATTAATGAAACCATGTTGCCATCCTTATCGGCTACTGTTAAATAAATTGTATTTCCAGTTTGGAGTTCACCAGCATCGTACTTATTCGCTGCTCGATTTAGGTTAATAAGTTTCATTCTCTCTTTTGCATATTCTTTTGAAATCAATTTTTTATAGGGGATATTTGAAAATGATGGATCTGCATAATAGCGAGCTCTATCCTCAAATGCAAGTTTCTTTGCTTCAATAAAGAGGTGCATATACTCGGCACTCCCAAAACCCATTTTGGCAATATCATAGTTTTCGAGAATATTCAAGATTTGTAGTGTTGCAATACCTTGTCCATTAGGGGGTAATTCCCAGACATCGTAACCTCGGTAAGATGATGAAACAGGTTCAACCCATTCGGATGAATGTGAAGCTAAATCTTCGTACGAAAGAAAACCTCCCTGTTTCTTCATGTAAGCATCAATTGTTTTTGCAATACTTCCTTTATAGAACTCATCTCTGCCATTCATTGCAATTTTCTCTAATGTGTTTGCCAAATATGGGTTCTTAAAGATTTCTCCTTTTGAAGGAGACTTGCCATTTGGCATATAGATTTCGGCAAAACCATCAAAATGTTTCAGCTTTTCAGCGTTACGTTGCCAGTAGTATGAGATTAATTCAGATAGTGGAAAACCTTCGCGAGCGTAGTTAATAGTGGGTTGAAGTATTTCTTCCATTTTTAACTTCCCAAATTTTTTATTTAGTTCAAACCAACCATCAACACAGCCGGGAACCGAAACAGGTAATGGGCCTATTGCAGGGATATGTTTAAGCCCTTTCTCCTTGAAGTAGGCAAGCGTTAACGATTTTGGGGAACGACCACTGGCATTTAAGCCATAGAGTTTCTGAGTTTTTGCATCCCACACAATTGCAAAAAGATCACCTCCAATCCCTGAACCTGTAGGCTCAACAAGTCCGAGCATTGCATCAGCAGCTATTGCTGCATCAACGGCAGATCCACCTTTTTTTAGAATGTCTAACGCAACTTGAGTTGCCAAGGGTTGACTTGTACAAGCCATTCCATTTTTTGCTATTACTTCCGAACGGGTTGCAAAGTTTAATCCAGTCATCCTATCCTGACCGTGGCTAATTAATGGCATAAGAAGGGATATGAATGCTATTATCTTTTTCATTTCTAATTGATTTTGTTAGAAAAGTATTTGTTTGTATGAAAAAGCCTCTTGTTTGGAGAGGCTTTTCTTTAGAAATTATTAGAATCCAAAAATATCTTCAAGTTTCAGTTTTGTAACTGGGCCATAAAGTTGTTCCAATTTTACAAAATCTAAATCAGATTCTTTTCCTAGGATAACATAAGTTTTAGGTTTTCCTTTTATATATTGTTCCTGAAATTTTTTGATATCAGCAAATGTAAAGGTTGGAATCTTTGAATAAAGATCCTTTCGAATATCCGTTTTCCTACCCATTTTCAGAGCATCAATATAGTTCCAGAGAAGATTCATTTTTGTGACTCTTTCGGTACGAATATCAGTTATTAAGGACTCCTTAGCAAGGTTAAAAGCATTGTCTGATTCAGGCATTTGGTTGAAAAGCTCGTTAAAAGCATTAAATGCGTCCACAATCTTATCGTTTTGGGTAGCAATAAAACTTGTGTTCATAAAAGGTTTATCGGGAGCATCAGGGATACTAAATGTAGAACGTGCAGAGTAGGCTAATCCTCGTTTTTCACGTAATTCTTGGAATACGATGGTGTTCATACCTCCGCCAAAGTAATTGTTATACATTTCAGTTATTGGCACTAGTTCTTGATTGTATGGAATGCTTCGAGATACTGTTTGAAGATATGATTGCTTGGCTTCGTAATGGGCAAAAACTATTCTATTGCTTGTTGTTTCTAATTCAGAGAATTTTTTCTCTAACGGATTAGGGTTAAATGTTTTTGGTAATTTATGGTATTGCGATAAAATTTTATTTAGGCTACCCGGTTTAAGTGGTCCATAGTAAACGATTTTGTGAATGTATTTTGACAAGTCTTTAATTTTATTGGTTAAATCCTCTGGCTTTAGATTTTTAAGTTGTTCATCTGTAAGGATGTTTGTAAATGATGAATTGGGGCCAAATGTTGCATAACTTACTAATCCCTCAAAAACAGACCGTTGAGTTAGTTTGCTGTCGTTTCGGGCTTTAAGAACATTTGCGATATAACTATCTAAAACAGCCTTGTCTGGTTTACAATCATTTAGCAGATTCTCCATTAATGAAATGGCTTTTTCAGTATTGTCGCTTAGTCCAGAAACTAAAATTATAGTCTCATCTTTATCAACGTAAATGTTAAATGTACAGGCTAACTTATAAAATTCTTGCCCAATTTCGTCAGCCGATTTTTTTGATGTTCCAAGTAGTTGTAAGTATTGAGTTGCCAAATTAAGAGAAGGATCGCTGTTGCTCCCGAATGGAAAGTAGTATGCAAGGTTAAAGATTTTATTTTCAACATTCTCCTTACTTAGAATTTCGATTTCTTTTGTAATCGATTTCTTTTGAATATCCTTTGTATAATCAATAAATACAGGTTCAACGGGAGTCACCTTGTTTGCTTTTATTCCTTTAAGGAAATCAGATTCTGAATCGCGGTTAATAAAAATAGGTGTTATTGCAGGCTTTTGAACTTTAGCAACATCCTCGGGTTTCCCCTTTCGTTTATAAACAACTACGTAGTTATTGTTTAAATTCTGCTTGGCAAAAGCAACAAGTTGATCTTTGGTAATTTTTTCGAGTTTTGATATATACGAGATGGCATCCTTCCATTCTATTTTGTTTAAATAGCTATTGTACATAGCCCTTGCACGACCTCCATTCGATTCGTACATACTCATTTCGCGAAGTTTAATGTTATTAATAGCCGCTTCTAGCATCCAATCAGGGAATTGTCCATTCTTTAAAAGTTCAATCTGATCGAGAATAAGTTTTTTAACTTCTTCGAGAGTTTGTCCACTTTTATTCCTTCCACTTAGGTTTAACATTGAGTAATCGGTTAACTTTTGATTACTAGCACGTGATCCAAGTGTTAGCTGTTTTTTGTTGATATTTAAATCAATCAAACCTGCTTTCCCATTTGAAAGGATGGCAGCAAGCATATCAACCATAATGACTTCACTTGAATTTGCACCAGGGAAACGGTATGCAATATTAATATTCTCGGCTTCGAGGCCAACCACCTCAAATTCTTTAGGTGACGTGATAGGCTCCTCTGGTTCAAATTTGAGTGTGGGAACATCTGATGGTTTTAATTTACTAAAGTATTTATCAATAACTTTTATTGCAACATCTGGATCGAAATCGCCAGACATTACAACAGCCATATTATTTGGAACGTAGTATTTTTCATAAAATTCTCTGATATTTTTCATCGAAGGATTTTTAAGATGTTCCGCTTCACCAAGAGTAGTTTGTTGTCCGTAGGGGTGGTTTGGAAATAGCCCTTTCATCATCATTTCACCTGCTTTTCTGCCATCGTTGGTTAACGACATGTTTTTTTCTTCATAAACAGTTTCTAACTCAGTATGAAAGATTCGAAGAACGGGTTGAGAGAAACGATCGGCTTCAATTATAGCCCAATTTTCAAGTTCATTGCTAGGGATATTCTCCATGAAGACGGTATAATCGTTGGATGTTCCTGCGTTACTGCCTTGTGAGCCAATTGCTGACATCAATTTGTCATACTCATTTGGAATTGCAAATTTTGAAGCTTTGTATGAAATGCTGTCTATGATATGGTAAATTGCATTACGTTTATCAGGATCGGTTTGAACTCTGTAAATTTCGAAAAGGGAATCAATTTTTTGTATTAGCGGTTTTTCTTGTGACCAATCCAGCGAACCAAAATTAGGAGTTCCTTTAAACATCATATGTTCAAAGTAATGAGCTAGCCCAGTTGTTTGTTTAGGATCGTTTTTACTTCCAACTCTAACGGCAATAAAAGTTTGAATACGTGGTTCTTCCTTGTAAACGGAGAGATAAACTTTTAATCCATTGCTTAAAGTATAAATTCTGGCTTTTAATGGATCTCCAGCAATGGATTCATATTTATAATCCTGGGCTTTTGATACAAGAATAAAAAGCAAAAACATAAAGAATAAAAGTATCCTTTGAAGGTTAATTCTACGCATAATTTTTGAGTTTAGGATTTTATAATTAATTTAGACAATTTAGTTAAAAATAGTTTAAACCAAATACTTATTTTAATATCAAATTTACAAAATAGTATGTAATTAAAACGTCCGAAAATCAATCAGAAAGGTGCGTGTGTTTTATAACTATACTATATGTTTTTTAAATAAGTACACTAAAATGATTGCTATTTTATAAAAATAGTATATGTTTAAAGTCTAAAAACTCTTTACATATGAAGATCAAGCTTAAGATTAGACAGAAAATACTCATTTACATTCTTTCTGTATCTGCTTTGCTTTATGTAGTAGCAATAGGTTATATTGTAATAAGTTCACGTTCAGTTATCTCGCGTGATGCAATTACTAAAGCACAATACTCAACAAGAGTTTCTGCTGATAAAATTGAAAAGGTTTTCGAGAGGGAACTCTCTTTGGTGAGAACCTTATCACAAGCTTTAACGATGTTTAAAGAGCTACCCCATGAGCAGTGGAAAAAACTTTTTCTTGATATGTACCTCCCTATCCTTAGGGAAAACCCTCAAATTTATTCTTTGTGGGATAGCTGGGAGTATAATAGTTATGTTCCCGGTTATGTTAAGGATCATGGTAGATTCGTAATTACAACCTGGCGAGAGAATAATCAGATTAAATTCTTATATGATGAAAGGAGTATGATTGTAGATCCTCCTTTGTATGGAAATTTTAAGAAAAATGGAGTTGAGTCTGTTTGGGAGCCTTATATTGATCAAGTTACCAAGGGTAAGGCTGAAGTTAAACTCATGGTAACATTTGGTTCACCAATTTATGTTGATGGTAAATTTGTTGGAATTATAGCTACTGATGTTGGCCTTGAAAGTTTACAAGATATTGTTTCCAAGGTAAAACCCGTAGAAGGAAGTTATGCCTTTTTAGTTTCAAACAAAGGAATAATTGCGGGTCATTCTAATAAAGAACTTCTTGACAAGAATATTAAAGATATTTTACCGGAAGTTTTTGAATCAGAGAAGATTCTTGATAGAATACAAAAAGGAACAGAATTTTACTTCATTAAAACAGATGAGCTTGGAAATAAACAATTAATGTGCTTTGCTCCAATTGTTGCTGGAAAGACTACAACTCCTTGGTCTCTTGTGTTATCAATACCATTAAACGTTATAACAAAAGAGGCGGATACAACATTATATGTTTCATTGGGGGTGGGTTTAGGAGGTTTACTACTAATAATAATTGTGCTGATTTTTGTGTCCGACAACCTCACAAAACCTATTAAACGTATTACTTCAAGCCTTAAGCGTTTAGCTCAGGGAGAGATATCAGACGATTTAATCATCGATATTAAAACTGGTGATGAGATAGAGGAGATGTCAAATGCTTTGAATATCTCAGTTGAAGGATTGAATAATAAGGCTCTTTCAGCAATAAATATTGGCAAAGGAACCTACGATTCTGAGATTACTCTTCTTAGCGATAAGGATATGTTAGGGAAGTCACTTATTGATATGAGGAATAGTTTGAAAAATGCTCATTTAGAGGAAGAAAAGCGTAAAATAGAAGATCAAAAGCGTACTTGGGCTAACGAGGGTTTTGCTAAGTTTGCAGATATCCTGCGCCAAAACAATAATGATTTTCAGGCTCTTTGCGATAGTGTTATTAGGAATTTGGTTAAATACTTACAGGCCAATCAAGGTGGAATATTTATGTGGAGCGATGAGGATAAAAACGACCCCCACTTTAACCTTGTTACTACCTTTGCTTGGGATCGAAAAAAGTATGTTACCAAACGGCTTGAAAAAGGAGAAGGTTTGGTTGGAGCCTGTGCAATGGAGAAGGAAACAATATACTTAACTGATGTGCCTGAGGATTATGTAGCTATTACATCTGGACTTGGTAGTGCTAACCCCCGATGCGTAATTCTAGTCCCCTTAAAGCATGAGGAGAAAGTTCTTGGAGTTATTGAAATGGCATCGTTTAAGGTGATAGAAAAACACCAAATTGATTTCCTTGAAAAAATAGGGGAGAGTATAGCATCCACTATATCAGCTGTGAGGATAAATGCCCGTACAAAGCAATTGCTTGAGCAGTCGCAGCAACAGGCCGAGGAGATGTTAGCACAGGAAGAAGAGGTGCGGCAGAATATGGAGGAATTAATGGCTACTCAAGAGGAAAATGCTCGTAAAACTAGTGAAATTGAAGGATTGCTTGCATCTCTTAATGCTGGTTCGTATATGGTTGAATATGATCTGAATGGAGTGATAACCAATGCTAATGATGCCTATTTAAGTAGATTAGGAATTTCTAGGAGTCAAATAATAGGTATTCATCATTCTGGAGGCCTAGCAATGACTGAGAGCCAAAAGAAGGAGTATGGCAAATTTTGGGATGATTTAAGGGCAGGCGTTACTAAAAAAGTGAAATCTGTAATGACCTACGAGAATAAAACGGTTTCACTTATAGAAACATACTTCCCTGTTACTGATGGAGAGGGGAATGTCATCAAAATAATGAAGATGTCCCACGAAATTGATGAGTTTAAAGATTAATTATAGTATAGGAAACTCAAATTTCAAGAAATTATATTACAGTTTAAAGGATATTTAAAGGTTTGCTGCAAAGCAAACCTTTAAATATTGTTATGTATTCAATCAACAGTTGGATAAAAGAGAATTTTATATACAACCCCATTTTATTGAGATTTCTACATTACTGGTATTAAGTTATTGCCAATAATTAATACTTAGGGTATCTTTTATTGCCTAAGGTGTCATTCCACGATTACCCGATTGCTTCCTGTTCATTAATATAACGCAAGTTCGATGTAAGTATAACATATTGATCCTAGCATAGTGTCAGATTGTTGCTTTGTCATGCTGAACAAAGTGAAATCCGAAGGATTCGCTGAAAGCAACCATCTGTTTTATAAACAATTAGATCCTTCGCTTCGCTCAGAACCGAGCTTGCGAACCGAACGTAGTGAGCTCAGCTAGTTCGGCGGAGCCAATGACACCTTACATCGAACTGACGTTAATATAGAAAAATCAGTAAAAACGATATTGCAATTCCACAAGTTAGTATCGTTTTATTTATCTAATAAAAAATTATTGAAATTTATTTTACCCTTTTATGATGCTGATTTGAGACTATTTTAATGATATCTTAAAGATTCCATAATCATGCCTGATATTTACAATCATTAGTAATAAATAAGAATGAATTTATTTATATTTCCGTAATATAGGTTGTTGTTTTTTAAAAAATAAAGTACTTTTAAAAGTCAAAAATTTGTGTTATGAAGATTAAATTAAAGATTAGACAAAAAATACTTCTTTATATCTTGTCTGTTTCAGCGTTATTGTACATTGTTGCTATTGGCTATATTGTTTTAGATTCTCGGAAGAATTTGTTGAATGAGTCAATGAATATTTCAAAACTTTCAACGAGACTTGCAGCAAGTGAAATAAAATTATTTTTTGAAAAGGATTTGTCCCTTACAAGAACTCTATCCAATGCTTTTTCAATTTACAGGAATATGCCACCAGAAAAATGGCAGCAGCTTTGGGTAGATATGTATATACCTGTATTAAAGGCCAATCCTCATATATACACTTTATGGGATAGTTGGGAGTATAAAGGATTTGTTCTGGGTTATGATAAGGATTATGGAAGAGTTGCGCATACTGTAACTAGGATATCAAATGAAATTAAAGTTAATAGAGAAAGCAGGAGTATGAATGGAGATCCTGCCTTATATGGTGGTTTTAAGAAGGATGCAATTGAAGCTCTATGGGAACCATATTATGACCAGTTTATTTTTGGTGACATGGAACGTAAATTACTTATTACGCTCGGTTCGCCTGTAAGTATTAATGGCAAATATGTTGGAATGGTTGGCGCTGATGTTGAGTTAGCTACTTTGCAGGAGAATATCTCTAAAATAAGTCCGTTTGAAGGAAGTTTTGCTTTTTTAGTTTCAAATAAAGCAGTGATAACTGCGCACCCTAATAAGAATTATATTTTCAAGAAATTGGAAAATTTGTATAAAAATGATTTTTTTAACGAGAAACTTGGAGATAGGATTGCAAAAGGGGAGGAGTTTTCTTATTACCATACTGATTCACTTGGAAAAGAATACTATGTGTGCTATTCTCCAGTAAAAGTTAGCAATATACCAACTCCTTGGGCTTTAGTAATATCAACTCCTTTAAAGGTATTAACACAAAAGGCAGATAGATCTCTATATGTTTCACTCTTTGTTGGATCTATCGGATTATTAGTTATTGTTATACTCTTAATATTCGTATCCGAAAATATTGCAAAACCTATCCGTAGTATCACCAAAAGCCTTAAACGTTTAGCCACTGGAGAGATATCGGACGATTTGTTAATTGATATTAGAACTGGTGACGAGATTGAAGAGATGTCTGAGGCACTGAATACTTCGGTTCAAGGTTTAAATAATAAGGCTCTATCCGCTATTGATATTGGTAAAGGCTTCTACGAATCCAATATTACTCTGTTAAGCGAAAAGGATATGCTTGGCAAATCACTTATCGATATGAGGGATAGCCTTATGAAGGCTCATCTTGAGGAAGAGAAGCGCAAGGAAGATGATAAAAAGCGAGCGTGGGCTAATGAGGGTTTTGCGAAGTTTGCTGATATTCTGCGTCAGAACAGTAACGATTTTCATGCTCTCTGTGATAGCGTTATCAAAAATTTAGTTAAATACTTAGATGCAAATCAGGGTGGAGTTTTTTTATGGAACGAGGAGGATAAGAACGATCCACACTTTGATCTTGTTTCTACTTTCGCATGGGATCGAAAGAAGTATATTAAAAAACGAATTGAAAAAGGAGAAGGAATGGTTGGGGCTTGTGCTCTGGAGAAAGAAACAATCTTTTTAACGGACGTCCCTGAGGATTATGTGGAAATTACATCAGGGCTTGGTAAAGCTAGCCCCAATTGCGTAATTCTTGTACCATTAATGCATGAGGAGCAAGTCTTAGGTGTTGTTGAGATGGCATCGTTTAGTGTTATTGAAAAGCACCAAATTGATTTCCTTGAGAAGATAGGGGAGAGCATAGCATCTACTATATCCTCTGTTAGGATTAATGTACGTACAAAAGATTTGCTTGAGCAGTCGCAACAGCAAGCCGAGGAGATGTCGGCACAAGAGGAAGAGGTGCGCCAAAACATAGAGGAACTCATGGCTACTCAGGAGGAAGCTACCCGTAAATCGAATGAAATAGAGGGATTGCTTTCTTCTCTTAATTCAGCTTCATACATGGTTGAGTACGACCTAACAGGGGTGATAACCAACGTGAATGATGCTTTTTTACAACAACTGGGGATGACAGAACAACAGATGATTGGAAGACATCATTCTGATAATATCGAGATGACTGAAAGACAGAAAAAAGGATACGGTAAGTTTTGGGAAGATCTTAGATCAGGCATAAGTAAAAAAGTTAAATCAAATATACACTGGGATGGCAAATCGGTAGCATTTATTGAAACGTACTTCCCAGTGAACGATGGTGAGGGTAAAATTAACAAGATAATGAAGATATCTCACCGACTCGAAGAGTTTAAGGAATAGAAAATAATAAAGAAAAGCACTTGAAAGGGTGCTTTTCTTATATCCCAATTAACCGTTTATCCATGTTATTCCCCTCGAAAAGCATTGATTCTGGTTTTTCTATCATTTGCTTCACTTTCAACAGAAAACCAACAGAATCTTTACCATCAATTATACGATGATCGTAGCTAAAGGCAACGTACATAATGGGTCGGATTTCAACCTTACTATTAATGGCAACTGGTCGGTCAACAATATTGTGCATTCCTAAAATACCCGATTGTGGAGGATTGAGTATTGGAGTTGATAGCATCGAGCCAAAAATTCCACCATTAGTAATTGTAAAAGTTCCGCCTGTTAGATCCTCTATTCCAATCCTTCCCGAACGCCCCTTTTCTGCTAGTGCTGCAATACCTTTTTCAATCTCGCCAAAGGTAAGCCTTTCAGCATTTTTTATTACCGGTACCATTAGCCCTTTAGGGGTTTGCACTGCAATACCAATATCAAAGTAGTTTGGGGTTACAATTTCATCTTTGTCTAAGAATGAGTTGACCAATGGATGCTGTTTAAGGGCTTCGACCACTGCTTTTGTGAAGAAAGACATTAATCCTAATTTTACTCCATATTTCTCCTGAAATGCTTGCTGATAGGTTTTTCTGATTTCCATAACCCTACTCATATCTACCTCATTAAAGGTGGTGAGCATTGCTGTTTGGTTTTTTACAGAGACTAGGCGTTCGCTTAATTTCTTTCGGAGTTGTGACATCTTAACCCGTTCCTCAACTCTTTCGCCCGAAATATGAGGTTGTGAGAATAGATTTTGATGCTTTACTAATTCAACCTCATGGGTTGATATTTTTTTCAATCCATTTAGAATATCATCAATTGAAAGATTTTCATCCTTCATCATTTTTTCGGCAAGAGGGGTGATTTTAACTTTTAGATCTTTGTTGTCAATATCTTTTTTCTCATCTATTTGCTTTGGTTTATCTTCCACTTTAACTTTTACAGGAATTTCCTCCTTTTTGGGAGGTATTGTATCAACTTTAGATTTTACTTCGGGTTTAGCACCAGACGTATCGATTGTACAAGCAATTTCATTAATCTTTATTGTTGTTCCTGCCTGAATAGCTATTTTAATTATACCGCTAGCCGCTGCAATTAATGGAAGTGTTGCTTTTTCGGACTCAACCTCAGCAACCTCCTGATCTTTATCTACCCAACTATTATCTTCAACCAGCCAACGTGCTAGTTCTACTTCGGATATTGATTCTCCTGGACTTGGTATACGGATTTCTATAATCATAAAATTATTTATTACAATTTCTAATATTTAGTAAGTTAATAGTGCTTAGAATTTTTAGAGTGCCTAAAGTAATGCTAATGGCAACTTTTTTAACTTTAGGCACTCTAAATACTTTAGTGCACTCTAAGTACTTTAGCACACTTTAAGTACTTTTTCTAATCAAGATACTCATGTTCAGGTTTTCTAGTAAATTTCCTTGAACCCACCATACATTGCAATCCGCAGTAAACATTCTTTAATTCACAATCGCATTTGCGAAATACTTTACCAATAATTTCGTTCTGCTCAATGGTGTGAATTTTACTTAACCCAACAGCGGGGCTTCCGCTAGCAGAGCGGCATACGGGTTCGAGTTTAATCTCATTAATTTGGTCGCGAATAAAATTCCATGCTCCCATATTCTCTGGCTCTTCCTGTACCCATAGCCATTTTATTGTATTCCGATATTTGGAAATAATATCAAGTATCTGTTTTTTAGGGAATGGGTAAAGCTGCTCAATCCTTACCAAAGCAATATCTCTTGCATTATATTCTTCTTTCTTTTGAAGTAAATCGTAGTAGATTTTACCACTACAAAAAACAACTCGCTTAACCTCGTTAACATCAACATTACTATCATCAATAACCTCTTTAAAACCACCTGTGGATAGCTCATTTAAATTGGAAACACACTTTGGATGTCGGAGTAAACTTTTTGGTGTGAAAACAACCAGTGGCACTCTGAAATCACGCTTTTGCTGACGTCGTAGTAGGTGAAAAATATTAGCAGGGGTAGTGCAATTTGATATCTGCATATTATTGTGGGCAGCAAGAGTGAGGAATCGTTCAATCCTAGCACTTGAGTGTTCAGGCCCTTGACCTTCGAATCCATGGGGGAGAAGTAGGGTTAATCCCGAACGTAGCCCCCATTTATCCTCAGCAGAGCTGATATACTGGTCGATAATTACCTGCGCAACATTAAAGAAATCGCCAAATTGAGCCTCCCAAATTGTAAGCCCTTTGGGAAGCGTAATGGAGTATCCATACTCAAAACCCATAACTCCGTACTCTGAAAGGAGGCTATTGTAAACATTAAAGGATGCCTGTTTTTCCGATAAATTCTTTAGTGGGTAATACTTTTCATCCGAATTTTCTACGTTGTATGCGGAGTGTCGATGAGAGAATGTCCCTCTTTCCGAATCCTGACCGCTAATTCGAACGGGATAACCCTCGGTGAGAAGCGAACCGTAAGCTAAAAGTTCAGCCATTGCCCAGTCAACCTGATTGTTTTTAACTATTTCGGTTCTATCCTCTAATAATTTTATTAATTTTTTGAAAAATGGCTTATTGGCTGGTAGCGTATTAATTTTATTGGCAATTTTGATTAACGTGTTCTTCTCCACACCTGTTTCTAGCGAATCATTAAAATCAGCAGGTTTAGAGTATCTCAAACCCTTCCAAGAATCTGCCATAAATCGCTGAACCTTTACACCTTTTTGATCCTTAGCCTCTTCTAACTTAGTATCAAGAAGTTTATCGAACTCTTGTTCTAAATTTTTTACCTCATCCGAAGTTATTATTCCCTGTTCGGTGAGTGTTTTAGAGTATAAATCACGAACATTGGGGTGATTTGCTATTGCATCGTATAGAGTTGGTTGGGTAAAGCGAGGTTCATCGCCCTCATTATGCCCATATCTGCGGTAGCATAATAGATCGATGAAAACATCGGTGTGAAATTTTTGCCGATACTCAACCGCAAGCCTAATGGTATGAATTAATGCTTCAGGATCATCCCCATTTACATGGAAAACAGGCGATAGGGTAACCTTGCCAATATCGGTACAGTAGGTGCTGCTTCTTGCATCGAGGTAGTTGGTTGTAAAACCAACTTGGTTATTTATGACGATGTGTATTGTTCCCCCCGTTTTATACCCTTCGAGCTGCGACATTTGTAGGGTTTCGTAAACAACGCCTTGAGCGGCAATTGCAGCATCGCCATGAATGATTATTGGGGCGAGTTTGTTAAAGTTGTGATTGTAGGTGTGTTCGATTCTTGCTCGTGCTATCCCTTGAGCAACCGGGGCAACGGTTTCCAGATGCGATGGGTTTGGTACAAGGCTTAAGTGTACGGAATGCCCATTATCAGTATTAATCGTGTTGTTGAAACTGAGGTGATACTTAACATCGCCAAGTGCGATATCTTCGGCATATTTTTCACCAATAAATTCACCAAAAATATCTTCATAGGGTTTTCCCATAATGTTCGAGAGTACATTGAGCCTACCCCTATGAGCCATACCTATTACAAACTCCTCGATTCCGAGCAATGCTCCATGTTCAATTATTGAGTCGAGGGCAGGCATTAGCGATTCTGCACCCTCGAGCGAGAATCGTTTTTGACCCACAAATTTTTTATGAATAAACTGCTCGAATCCAACGGCCAGTTTAAGATGGTGTAAGATATGCTTTTTCTGTTCGTTCGAAAAGTTGGTCTTATTTCTTGATCCTTCAATTTTCTCCTCAAGCCAACTTACAATTTCCGGATTACGGATATACATGAATTCAACGCCAATGCTGTGGCAATAAACATCATCAAGGAATTGGATAATATCTTTTAGTGTTGCTGGGCCAATGCCAATGCTTTTTCCAGCCTGAAAAATGGTGTTGAGATCCGATTCTGAAAGACCAAAATTCTCAAGGCTTAAATTTGGTAGATGTTTCCGTCTGGCTCTTACAGGATTTGTTTTGGTAAAAAGATGCCCACGCTTCCTGTAGCCATCAATAAGATTTAGCACTTTAAATTCAATATCCAAAATTCCAGAATCATTGGCGTTGAACTTTGCTCTTGCCAGTTCAAATCCCTCGAAAAATCTTTGCCATTCCTTATCTACTGAATTAGGATCCTTTTGCCAATCCTTAAAGATGGCCTCTAGGGCTTGAGAATCTATATTGCTTAAATATCTATTCATTACTATTATCTGTTTGATATTCGTTTGCTACCCGTAATTTTTTAAACTTTGAACTTTCTTCTTCCAACTTCTGACTTCGGTCTTCCAACTTTCATCTTCCGACTTTGGTCTTCTGACTTCCATCTTCTATCAAAACAAGTTTTTCGGTAAAATGTTGAACAGAGTTTGTTTGGAGGATATCTTTTCAAATTTTAAATCTTCCGTGTAATTAATAATTCGTAACTATTCATACACATAATTTAGTAGATATTCTTTTGAAAATAAACTGGAAGTGTCAATTACACATGCTATTCTCGCATTATAAGTTCTCGCAAAGTCGCCAAGTTCGCGAAGAAGAAAAAACTTTTAGTTTTTTCCCTTTGCGTACAAACCGTAGGATCAATTTGGTATGATCTTATCATAATATTTCAATTGAGTTAAACTTTATTCTTTATCCATCTTATGTTCTTTGCGGCTTAGCGACTTTGCGTGAGATGTTTTTATTGCTGAATAGTTACAATAGTTCTATTATCATTTCCATTGATTTAAATTCTGTATTAACAGGATAATTGGATGTAAAAGAGTTTTTTACTGTTTTGGCAAAATGTTTGTTAGGAAAGTGCTAGTTTTGATTCACGTTTTTTACAATATTTTCGATCTACTTAATAGAATATAGAACAAGTCAAAAAATAGCAATTTAATGTATAAAAAGTTAGCCTTACTATTAATTCCTTTATTCATTTCTAATTTCATTTTAGGACAATCAAAGTATTACGATTCTCTTGTTATTGAATTTGGAAAAAGTAAGATAAATAGTATCAATTTATTTGTAGATACCGTTATTGATGTTCGAAATACAAAACCCAGCTGTTTGGGTGTTTGGGAAAAGAAAAAGTATGTTTTTGTTCCTGTCGATAACTTTTTACAGATTCAAAAACCTTTGGCAACCGAAATCAAAGGGATGTTTCTAATATCTCCCAATACATCAACAAATAGTAAGTATAGATTGCAGATAGATGAGTTTGATGTTTTTGCCAATGAGAAGTTCTTCTCAAAAAACTTTACCTGTAATGCCTCAGTATCAGTATATTCTTTAAAAGAGGATAATAAGTACTACTACTCGGGAACACTTATGTACGAAACAACCTCAAAATCAAGAGTCAAAAAGAAAAATATAGGTTTAGGATACGAAGACATTATAGATAAGTGGAAGATAAATTTTATGCTAGATATTGATAAGATACGTGCTTGTAAAGCAAATGATTCATTGTGTGCGATTCCCAACTATAAAAGGTTTTCATTCCCTATCAAAAAGAATCTGTACACGAATTTGGAGTCGTTTATTGGTCAGAAGTCTTGGCTTATGGATGGGGAGATTATCTTTTCGAGGCCCGAAACGGAAAAGAAATTCTATCGACATGCCTACTGTATCCGCTATAGGAATGATGAGAAATACGAATCGTTTGAGACATCCGTTTACAACACACAGCAGAATATTCGAATATCAAATAAAATGGTTTTAATTCTTAAGAAGAAGCTGTTTTTCGGGTTAAATAGGTGGGTAGAGTCTGAGTATGCAAAGCATGGACTTGAGGATATCTTTCTAGTAGATTTTTCATTAAGCCAGAGTATAACATTTAACCAGTTATCAAAAAAAGGTGTAATTGCTGGTTTTGGTATAATGGGGAATGTTAATTATATATATTCTGAGGGCGCTTTGTTCCAACCATATTTGATTGTTCAACTTGGGATTAAACTTTGAGTAAATGTTTCACGCAAAGGTGCTTTGAGTAAATGCCTCACGCAAAGTCGCTAAGCCGCAAAGAGTATAAGATAGATGAGGAACATTGTTAGAATAGAACTACAGTTTGTGCGCAAAAGGAAAAAACTCAAAGTTTTTTCTTCTTCGCAAACTTTGCGACTTTGCGAGAACCATTAATGCGAGATTAGTATGGGTAATCGATATTTTTATTTTTAAAAGAAATTTATGCGCCTGTTTAGTTGCAATTTTAAAAATATGAGGAAGAAACTATATATTTTCCTACTCTTTCTATTTATATCTGCCACTGGATATTCCCAAACATATACTGTTTCTGGCTATGTAATTGATTCTAAAACTGGAGAAACGCTAATTGGCGTTACCGTAGTTTTAAAAAATACCCAGCAGGGCATTACAACCGATGGGAATGGCTTTTTTAGAATATCGAGTATAAAACCCGGTGAGTATATCTTACAATTCTCATACGTTGGCTATAAAAAGGTTGAGAAAACTGTAAGGGTAATAAATAAAAGCATTCTGCTGAATGAAACAGCGTTAGAGCAGGAGGTAATTGAGCTAAAAGATGTGATTATTACAGCAGCACGACCCGATACGGTAGGCGATAAGGAGATAGAAACCTCGCAGCTAAAACTTTCATCGCACACAATACTCAATATCCCATCGGCAAGTGGGGATATATTTAAGGCTGTGAAATATCTTCCGGGCATTGAGGCAACAGATCCATTCTCACCTTTATACACCGCTCGTGGCAGCGATCCATCTGGTAACCTAGTGCTTCTTGATGGTGTTGCAATTTACAATCCTTACCATTTTGCAAGCGGCGATGGGATTTTTAATATTCAATCCATTAAGAATATCGACCTACTTGTTGGTGGCTTTGGTTCTGAGTTTGGAGGTCGGAACTCATCCATTCTTTATATCACTACAAAAGATGGGAATCGTGATGGTTTGCATGGGGAGTTTGAACCTACTACAACCCATTCAAAGGTATTTGCCGAGTTTCCAGTTGGTAAAAGAGGATCGATGATGGTGGCTGCCCGTTACTTTTACGATATCCCCAGTTATTTTATCTACTCAAGCAGAAGCTATTTCTACGATTTTAATATTTCGTATACAAATAGGTTGAATGAGCGTAACCGAATCACCTTTAAACTTTTCAACTCGAAGGATGATATGAGGTTTGCACCAGACAGGTTGTTTGCATACATTGATAAATCTTTTAGCATGGATGTATATGAAGATACTCAAATGAAGCTTAATAACTCATGGTCAAATAGGGCAGGAACGGCAATTCTTAAAACAGTTATAAGCCCAAGTGTATTCCTTAAAACCCAGATTTATGGCTCATTTCATTCTTCCGATAATTTCTCATCCATGGATCTTACATTTAACCCCGATAGTACAAGCCAAGAGGTAAAACTATATTACAATACCAATTTCCGAAGTAAAATTAATGATCTGTGTGCTAAGTCGGTGCTAAACATTAAATCCGATTCAATAAACACTATTAAAATAGGCGCAGAGTTCAATAACTACTACTTTAGTAATGGTGCTCGGATAAACGATATCGATAAAGGTAATAATACCCGAAGCCCATTGCTTTTTGCTGGCTTTATAGAGGATAAGATAAAGCTAGGTAATTTCATTATCCGCCCCGGATTACGCGCATCCCGATACTCTTTTAGCAATGATTGGCAGTATGAACCTAGGCTCAATCTTAGCGCAAATCTTCCTTTTTATATTAAACTCCGAGCTGCATGGGGTATTTACTACCAGAATATTATCAGCATGAATACTCAGGAGTACGAAATCAACCAGTTTTTGGATTATTACTACCCTTTAAAAAATCGTAAACCAACAAAATCGATACACTATATTTTAGGCTTCGAAAAACCTCTGTTTAAAAACTCAAGCCTCTCCCTCGATATGTATTACATTGATATGCCCGTTACATACACCTTCGACCTTAACCAGAGTGAACTCGAAGCAAGAACATTCTCGGATAAGTTGCAACAAGGTACAGGAAAATCATACGGAATAGAGTTGATGTTTAAAGCTAACTTTGAAAAATTATCGGGTTGGATAAGCTATGGTATAAGCAGAAGTACACGTAGCTATCCTTACATAATGAGTGGGAAATCGTTCCTGTTCGATTTCGACAGAACTCATTCATTTAAGGCAATTGTTAATTATAAAATAGCACCACGGTTAACATACAATTTCAGCCTTATTGCTTTAAGTGGATTACCTAAAACAATAGAAACTACCCTACAAAGCTATTACTACTACGATCCTACAACGGGTTCCATTGGTTTTTACCCATTTGGCATATCCCCAACAAAGAATAATGCCCGTTTACCTGCGGTTATTGAGGTCGATATGGGAATTATTAAAAGGATAAGAGGTGGATTTGGTGCGGAATTGGCTGAGTTTTTAAGAGCCGATGAATCGTACTTTACGTTAACAATTGGTAATATTCTATTCCTTAGGAGAAATGTTATTTGGTATTTTCCCTATGGCGGCGATAAGTATATTCCAATAGGATTTAACTATTTTCCACGCATTACGGCTGGTTATATCATTAAATTTTAGTTTTATGAGATATAAAATACACTTAATTCTGAGTATTGCTTGTATGTTGATTATTACATCATGCAGCAAGGACGATTTTCTCGATTTCCTCATTGGCCCTCAGCCAAAATTTATTGATAATAACCAATTTGTACCCGGATTTAATATCCTAGGGGTAATCAGACCCGATTCCATCGGGAATCAAACCATGTCGATGGTTCATGTTGAGAGGGTACTACCCGCAATTGGTAGTGCGAGTGATTCTTTTGATGTAGCCGATGCCCGGGTAATGATTTATCGTATCGAAGATAATCAGGTTAAAGACTCAACGCAGTTTGATTATGTAAATAACGATAATTCCTATGCAACATATCAACCGTTAGTGTTTAGACCAAAAGCGGGGGAGCACTATAAAATTAAATGTACTGATTCAAGCCTACCTACATTAACTGCCGAAACAATTGTGCCAGATATCCCCGCTATTGTTGATGATAATGTTACTGTAAGTGGAAATACCATCACCCTCTCGATTCTGCATAACACCTCTGCCTCGATGTACGATGTTTACTTGTATACTGGAGGTAAAGTAATCCCTAACCGTATTATGCAACCCGAAAGCGGGGATACTCAAATTGAGATAAAAAACACTGGAACTATCACACCCGATGCAAAGCTGGTAATTTACGCCTACGACAAAAACCTAACAGAATACCTTACCGCATCCAACGTATTTATAAAACCCAATACCTACCGACCACCCTTTACCAACGTTACCAATGGTTACGGATGTTTTGGCTCGTTGAATTTGTTGGTTAGGAAGTTGTAAATTAATAACCGCAAAGTATTATAAGATTTCGCAAAGTTCGCCAAGGGTTTGTAATGTTTTTACTTGGTGTCTTTTGTGTCTCCTTTGAGTTCTTTGTGTTATACCTTCTTTTTTGATACTCACAAATTTTTAATGATAAACAGGAGTAATTAATCTGATTATCGCAAATTGCGATAGTTGAGATGCGGCATTATTTCATTCTAGGGTTTGAGAAAATTACGGTACTCTGTACCTATTCACCTGTATGGTATTGAAATATCTACAAATATTAAGGTGCTACGCACCCAGAGTAGGAGTTCGTAAGATTAAAGGCCTTCCAAGTGGCAGAGCCGCCTAATATTTGTAGCCCAATTATATAATTCTAGAAAAAGAGGTGCATCGCACCGTAATGTTAACCTTTGGTTTGGAGTTTGGAACTCTCTAAACAGTAATTGGCTATCGCAAATTGCGATAATTGAGATGCAGTGGTGTTTCATTCTAATTCAAATCCGCGCTAACGAAGGCTAAGGCTGTAGCCTGATAGAAAAAGTTCGGCCAAGGTAGAACCCATTGCCGAACTTCTTTAAATAGCCTTACCTAGTAGAGGGATGCAATAAATTGAGGTTTAATTATTCGCACCAACACTCCATTACAATTTGCATATTATCATCAACAGTTATCAACTTACTGTTGATACCACAAAAATAATAATCGCTACCATCAATAACGTAAGTACCCTCTTCGAGATAAAAGAAAATACCTTCCTGAGTTTCTTCTGGCATAAAAACCTCGTTTGTTGCAACGTTAATAGCACAAATTTGCCCGTAATAAGTCACTGGGTTGTGAGTATTTTGCTCAACAAATCCGGTTACAACAACTTCCCATTCGTCACCAGGAGAAGGAACTGCATTACATTTTGCAAAATCAGCTGCATTAACAGCAAAAGTTGTAGCAAATACTACAAATAGACTTAAGATTAATTTTTTCATGATAATAAAATTTAAATTTAAGGACGGATGAAACCCGCATGTGAATTATCATCCGTGTTTTTATATTTAACGAACATGCTCGTTTAATTTTAATATGTGTGTATACGCTTACATAACAAAATCTAACCATTTTGCTGTCATTCCTGCGAATGCAGGAACTGACCGAAGGGAACTCAACGGAGTTAATCCCCTTTTTTACATCCAGATTCCGGGACTTCGCCCGGAACCGAGTTTACGAGCTCGGCGGAGCCAATGACAGTTAAACTTGTTTATCGAAATAGTAATCTAAACGGATATTCATATTTAATAATTATTGGCTTAAAATCTTGTTTTTTAATACAATAATAGAACAATGTAACAATTAAAACATATACACAAGTATTGTTTGTTAGCAATATTTGTGTATAAATCTAAAAACAATTCTATAAAATAATGTTAACAGAACATAGAAATTATACTAGGAATAAATTTCACGCTCTCGTTCGGCTTAGGTTGTGTTCAAATCGATGCTATTCTGTTAGGTTGTAGCCTGTAATGATATGTTCAACTAAGATTCATTCTATCTTAGCCGAACTTCTTTAAATAGCATTAGTTTAACAGAGTTTCATGAAGAATACCGAGCCGTAGGGTTTTGTGCTTTGGCAATTCACGCAGGTGGAAAGCAAACTCTGATAGGTTCTTCGAATTCTATCAGGTTATGCTTCTAATCATGACCTTTCAGAGTCGATAGACCTGAAATAGTCTGTAAGATATTGCTAGCTAAACGACATTGTAAATTAATAGATCAAGATTAAAATGCTCGGCTTGGCAAAGTTTAGGCGATAGCCGTAACTTCGACGTTTTTAAATAGCGGTTTTTGACCGCATAAAATTCCTACTTAACGAAAGTCCGATGTAAGATGTCGTCCTGATGAATAGATGGACGGCGGCACAACTTATCCCGATGCTATTTATCGGGAGCCAACTGTCCAACCGAATGATTTTTGATTTGATTACTTACAGCCTCGTCTTAAAGGGGAGTTTGGTTCATTTTTTTTCAAATTGTTGACAATATTGAAAAGCCATTCTGTTTTGTAATAGGACGACTTAAACGCTATATTATTTTATGAAATTAGTATTATTGTACATCTCTTCATTAATTACAAAGGTGTATTTGTGGTAGTTTTCTTTTATCTCAATAAGGTCATAATTATTCTGGTTAAGTATATTAAAAGGGGATTCGGTGTATGGTAGAAAATTCAATATTTTAGTATTATCAAAAATCACTGAAACAGAATCTGCAAGAGCAATAATACCTGTTTTACTCCCAGAATCAAGGTCTATTTTTTGAACCCAAACGCTATCTTTAGGTATATTATAAGTGCTTTTATAATATCCATGGTCTATTCTATTAAACACCTCAATATCTATCTGATACTCGGTCTTGTTTATGAGATTATACTCTTCAATAAACGATCTATCAACTTTTTTACAGGATTGGAAACTACTTAGTATTCCAATAAGTAAAAGCTGCATCCAAATTGTTCTTTGTGCCATTGCTATATTTATTTTTAATATTATCTCTCCATCCATTCCAAGTTTTCTGACCTTGTAAAGCGTCTTCAATCTGCTTAAGTGTATAACCTGATACCAAGTCAGAATAAGATTTATAATATGCAGGTGAGCCCCATTTATCCAAACTATAATCCCACCAATTTGAAGTTCCTTTTATTCCAAATCCATCAATCATGTCCTGAACAATTCCAGTATAATTTAAACGACCATATGATATTTGATATGATGGGTAAGTTCTCCTAGTAAATTCCCATTGTACACCTCGTGCCCAACTTTCGGCAACTATATCTTGTAATGCTATTGAAAATGAATATCCTCCAACTAACTTCCAATGTGAAGCATGAGCTAATTCATGTATTGTTGTAGCATATATTTCTGTTGTAGTACGGCTTGGTTTAAAAATCCTAATTTCAGCCATACCAAACCATCTTTGCCATGGTCTTGTATCGCCGTTGGAATCAACCTGTTCCCAGTCAAAAGTACCTATAGACAATCTGTTATTATACCAGTAATTCTGTGGTGGGGATTGAATACCAAGGGTATTATTATAATAGTAATCATTTGCAGCCCGATGAATAATGGCATACATTCTGGACATTCCGCCTGTAATATTTAGATTCCAATCCCCTTTTTGTTTTGGCCCGTTATACCATGCTTGGAATATTCTTCCATTACGAATTTCAAAATCTGCTCTCTCCCATTTAATGGAGTAGTTAACCTCAAACCTAAACCGAGAGGTTTGAAAATACCCATTCGCATCGGTCAAATCCCTTTCAATACGAACAAACCAGCGGGCATGAACGCTAGCACCAACAAGAGGGGTATACTTACCTTGGGTGGTTGTAGCCACGGTGCGATACACTGCCTCTTGACATTGTGTTGGGTCGATTGGATCTACAGGGGCAATTTGCATTATTTGCTTTGCTGGATTTGCTTGCTGAGTGGGAGCAGCTTGGCTACAATCGTAGTACTCCCAGTGGTCAAAAACTTGAGTGTAGGTGGTTGTGGTTAAATTTTCATCCCAAACTTTGATAGTTCCTTTCGGTGTCCATTTGGATAAAGTACCCTTGGGCATATTCCCAGTTAAGTTTACCGATTCGGTTTCCATATCGAGCAAAAGCTGGCTCACCTCCGGTGAACCCTTTGAGTTTGGAATGTCATCATCAGGGATATATACCTCGTAGAGCAATTCATGCGGAACATTAGGAATGCTATGCTTAATGGGTATAACGCAGTACTGCCAGGTTATAGCCGTTTCGGGCAGTGATGGGTCGTGGTAGTATGTACCTGAAGTGGCAATTTCAAAGTTTAAGGGGTAATCATACAAAACCAATGAGGTATCGGATTTGAGTATACCCCATTCCTCCTCGGTACTGGGTAAAAAACGCAGGTATAGATGTGTTGGCTGAATATTAACATCCGGTAAGCTGGGATTGACAGCCTTTAAATTAGAATATGCTTTTTTCATGTTCTTTAGGGCATAAGGGTCTTCTAATTGATTACCTAATGCCATAAGCCCATCGCTTGGTTGAGCAATTGAATTCTTTTTAACGCGAGGTTCATTCGGATTATCAAAGGTGCAATCCTCCTTTTTACAGGCAAATAAAAGTAATGTAATGGCTAAAACTTCAAGTAATAAAAATTTCATAAACTTCATTCGATCTAATTTAAGGTTAAAGGTATTGTTTTTAAAGTAATTTTCATGGCTTGAGAAAGTTTGCTGAAAATAAATTTTTGCCGTTAGTTGTTATTTGGGAATACAGGAATAGTTAGCCTGTTTTGTTTGGATATGGCTTAGACTGTTGAGCGGAAGCAGGAGGGAATAGATGGACGGCGGCATAACTTGTCCCGTTGCTATTTATCGGGAGCCAACCGCCCATCCCATTTATTTTTGTTTTAGTTGCTTACAGCCTCAACTTAACGGGGGGGCAATGCATGTGTTGTTTGTTGCACCTATTCCGTCCATTTTATAACTTTATATTATTGTAATACGGTTATTGTAAATTTTATGGTCATTTAATGTTTCACTAATGCTATTGTCAAGTAACGAATTAGTTTGTCCAGCCCAATTTGGATATTGATTATTTATTTTGTCAATGATAGTTTTAATTGACATGATTTGTTGGTCAGTACTTGGATTTGAAGGATCATCTAATTTGCGTTGTTCTAAAACTCGTTTTGTTGCAATTAAACTCATCATAATCAGGATTAATTCACTGCACCCAATAGATACTAAATCAAATTCGTTCACTAAAGGGTTAATTGTAATTTTTGTTGTCATAGTAATTGATTTAATGTTTGTCGTTTTCAATTTTTTGAAAATAAATCAGATATTGTTTTTGTGGTTTTATGAAAATTTATCTATCCGTACATTGTAATATCGTTTTTAGTTCTATTCTCATATCCAGTTTAGTGAGAGAGTTTTATGCGGTCATGAGACCGCAGTTTAAAGACGACAAAATTAAACTCCGCTAAACTTCGTCGAGAGGGGGAGATTATTTTTCTCATTGTTCAATAGAAGAGTCTTTAATTGCACAAATTCGTTAAATACAGCAGAATATTTATCTTGTAATTCCTTAATTAATTCATCTATTATTCGCAGTGTATTTGACTTTTTTTCTTTTATGGATAATAACTTATTATCAGAGTAAAAATGTATTTTTTCAATTAATCTACTATTTACTCCTTGTGTGAAACTTATTACTGGTGAATCCTCAAAACCGTCTTCTCTGTCAGTGGTAAAATTAATCCCCATATATTGTTCAATAGCTCTTACAAACCTTTCTAATTTTCCACTTTTATCACAAGTAGCTAGAATTCCAAGTTTATGCCTTAGATTTTGTGATAATAAAGTTTCTGTTTTAATTGATTGAAAAATACTGTCTTTATGAAATGGGTTTTTCGATGAATTTACCAATTTTCTGGCACTCTTAAAAGTCTCAATATAACTTAAATGAACACTCTCGAATGTATCGAAAATTGGAAGCACAAAATCTTTATAGAAATCTCTATCAGAGGGCATGTGTAATTTTCCCTTTAGGATTAATTCATAATTTTTAATAAGTCCATCTAAATATATTGCGAATTGATTCTCATCAAATCCAAATGATTGATTAATGTTAATATCATTATTGTATTTGTTTTTCTTAACACTAATATTGTTAATAATTCGTTTGTTAAAATTTGAATCCTTATCATTTTTGAACTTTAATAAATTAAATAAAAAAGTAAAAATGCCTGAAATTATTAATACACCAATCCCACTAAAAATCCATTCTCTATTGTCCATTATTAATTTTAGAATATCGCTCATTTCATTCTATACTTTGTATAACATTTGCTACCATGTAATATGCAGGCAAAGCCTGCAAGAATAAATTGACGCAGGTACGCTTTGCTAACCTACGCCAAACAGAGTGACAACTACTTTTTGGTTATAGCCTCGAACTAACGGGGGACTCAACCGCCCATCCCATTTATTTTTGTTTTAGTTGCTTATAGCCTCGTCTTAACGAGGGGGTTAATAAACTGGTTGGTTTTGATCTCAGGCGCAGCCTGCCGCAATAGAACGACGGCGGTACGCTTTGCTAACCGCCGCCGAACTCAATCATTTTTGTTTTTTACTTACAGCCTCAGCCAAACGGGGGGGATCTGCATCCGACAAAATTTTAATAAGGAAGTTGGCTTTTTGTTTTTCATCATCACTTAATTCATCCCAAGCTATTGAAGCAATAATCATATGGGCTTCGTCGAACCAAGCCTTTGCATTGTGCGTTGACACAAATAGTATTACTATAAAAATCAATAATAGTTTCTTCATAATGTTGAGTGTTTAATTAATAAATTATTGAGTATCGATTATTTTTTTTGATTCGCATAGTACAGTTTCTTCTAAGCAAAAGTCATTCGGGTTCGAACGAAGGGATCTTTTATTAAGAATGCCTTGCTATATAAGAAAAGAGTTGCTTAATATTAGAAATCGTTCCTTCTTTAGCATAACCTCCTGTTAATTTTGAAATTGCTTCAAGATAGCCTAAATCTGCATCTTGACCATATGCAAATCCAAACATATTTATATTAGTACTTAATGCTCTAATTTTATTTATTAATTTATCATATGTTGTTGTTCTTGAGTGTCTTTCAAGTCCATCTGTCAATACTATTATTAATTTTATCCCATCATCCAAGAACTCAAGATGTGAGTCTATAGATAAATTTATTGCGTCTAATAATGCTGTACCACCGGAAGCAACAATATCGCGAACACTTCTTAATATACTATCTTCTCGGTTTGTAATGAAGTCAATTGGAGAGACAATTGTTGGGAAATTATTAAAACTTATAATACCAAGTTTGTCCCCTCTTTCTGAATTCAATAATGCTATAAATGTCCGAATGGCATCTTTAACTGAATCAATTTTATCGCCAGACATACTTCCTGAAGTATCAACAACTAAATAAATAGAGAGTGGTTTTTGTAGTGTATTATATCCAAAACCTGAATATTTGTTTAACAGAGTTAATCGCTCATTGACAAATATGGCAGATAAAGGAAGATCAACATTATAAGCCTTCGTTAAATAATCATTGTCTACTAATATTTCTTGAAATCGTTCAGGGATATTGTAATAACTGATGTTTTGATTGGAAACATATAATTCAATATCAATAGTATACCTTTCATCTAACTCTATTATGATTGGTGCAAAGTCATTAGGAATTATATCTAAGAATTCATTTAAAAAACTTTTTTTAATAAAGAAAGAATCAATTTCCCAATTATCCTCAATTTTAAAATATTCTAATAATTCTTGATCACTATTAAAGTATCTTTTAACTTTCTTTTCTGAAAGTTCAATAATTTCTTCAATATCATTAGTGATATTATTGTGTAAATATTTGTCAATATATTCAAGAATGAAACTATCAATCAACATTCCAAACTGAGTATCGCTTCTTGGACGAATAAATGAAAATTCTTTATTAAAAAGAAAATTCTCAAAAAAATGCCGAATCGCTTCATCTGGACTAGAGTTTAGATTTAAATTTCTTGATTTTTGAATCAATATAATCCTACTTGAACCTAAGTTGTTATATTTTTCATTATTTATTACAAAAGATTCATCTATTTTAAAAAAATCAATTGATTCTGGTATTACAATATCAAAAACTCTATTTAGAAATGCTAATTCTAATTCCGAATTTGTACAACCATAAGTTATTAACTGAGTATTAAATTCTTTGAAGAATGAATTATCTGAATTGATATAATTGTTTAGTTCTGATATAAATTCTACTTTGTCTATTGAACATCCAATTTTAATTAAACGAATATTTTCTTTATATTCATCTAAACTTACTGGTAAATTAATTGTGTTATTGTTTAATTTATAATTCTCATTATACCACTTATAGGTGAATTTTTCATTTACCCCAATTAATTGAATAATACACTTTCTAAAAGCATATTGGTTTAAAAATTTATCTCCAGTTGATTGTGATAAGTTTAATAATAAAAACGGATTGTAGTTGATGTATTTCTTCGTTTGTAATAATATTTCCAATAATTCATAATCTGTTTTATAATAAATGATATCATTTAGACTAAAAGCAAAAAAGGAATAATTTGAAAGATCAATTTTATCATATTTAAATAATTGATCATCATTCAATTTAATAAACTGAACAGAATCCTTTATTTCTAAATATTCGGGTGTTTCTTTATATCTGTATACTGCAAATAATTTGTCCTCGTTTATTATAATAGGGATAATTTTTGAAGGATAACAATGATAAGGATTATAGTAACCAATCAAGTACATTTTTATGGTTTTTGATATTTATATTTAAATATTTCTTTAGCCTTTTTAGCAATATGAGTGGCTAGATGAGCAGGGTTTTCATTTGTTTCAGTTGGATATGAATAATATTCAAAGGCATCACTTTTATCCCATAATATACTTGCCTTTTTTGTTAAAAAATCGGGAAAAGCTAACCATAATAAATTTGACTTTATATTTAATTCATCTTTATATATACATTCTATAGTTCTTTGTCTGTTATCAATTCCCTGACTCGAATAATTAGCCGATAAGTAGGTTATTATTTTTTCAATAATTATTCCTTTAGGAATGTTGTCTTTTCTAATAATACCTTTGAGATAATTTTCATTTGTCTTATAAAAACAAGAAACCAGTTTCTCAGGATTGCTATGTATACAAAAATCATTAGGAGGTTCAAAACCCTTTCCTGAAAGTCCACTGATTCTTGAAGAATAAATGCATCCTGTATCAAAAGGGAAATAATCAATAATATTCTTGAAAGCATCAATTTTAAAAATAAATGCTATAGGAAACTCAAGTGCATTTTCGGTTTGCATGTTTCTTGGTTTATAATAAGGTACGCCATATGAAAAGTACAATAACTTTTCCTTAAATATATCACATTCTCTTGGTACAAGTTTCCCTACCTTAACTAAGTTGTTAAAATATTTGCCAAAACTAACATGACAAAAATCCAATAGTTTTTTTTCACTAAATTCAGAATTTAGATTTATTTCATTTTCTAATTTACTTATAAAATGTCTTTTCATGGTTGCGCGTAACTCGTTTAGTGTATACCAAAAGCACATTTATGCACTTAAAACGAAATGTATTGTGTACCTTTTGATAATTTATATAAAAATAAGACTTTTTTTATAGGTTGTCAAGGGAATTTTTGGTTTTTTTCAACTCGGTGAGTTTTGTTTTCAGCGAATTTTGTTAAACAAAAACTGTTCATCAAAAGTAAAATATTTCCTAACAGTATAAAATAAATTTGTTTTAAGAACGTTCTTTTTACATGAGTTTTTTGTTTTTTGAGTTTTGGTACAGTAGTTGTATACATTTGACTGCTATTAGAGTACTATAAAGAGTTGCAATTTGTTCTTTGAATTGTTGAGGTAAATAACACAGCTTGCTAAACGCTTCCTGTTCCTGTAAAACTGAGGGTTGGTTTGGCAAATTGGAGGGTCAATTTGGAGAGTTTAAGTGGCGATTTGACGAATTGCAGGGTTGGTTTGATGAGTTGCAGAATTAATTTGATGAGGTAAAATGTTCATTTGGCGTATTGCAAAATTCATTTGGAGAGCTTAAGAGGTCATTTGGCGAATTGTCGAGTTCATTTAGCGAACTGAAAATTTCATTTGACATATTGCAAATTTCATTTGGCGAGCTAAAGGGTTCATTTAGCGTATTGCCAATTTCATTTGGCAAGCTTAAAAGGTCATTTGGTGTATTGCAATTTTCATTTGGCGAGCTTAAGAGTCCATTTGGCGAATTGCAGATTTGTACGAATTTGAGTGTATGGCTTTTATTATGTGATGTTTAGGGGTTAGTGTATAGGGTGTAGTGTTTTGTATATAGTGTTATGTGTTTATGGTTTAGTATGTGGTATATAATGTTATGTGTTTTGGAGTAAGTGTATAGTATATAGTGTTTAGTTTAAAGAGTTCTGTGTTTAGTTTTTAGTGTTTAGTAATTAGTGTTTATTTAAAATTAATTATTTCTTTTTTATGAAAAAGTTTTTAGAGAATAAGTTCGCGATGATCGGGACGGTTATTGCGTTGTTAAAGCAGAATGTTGCGCTATGGACAAGCTCAACAGTGTTTAAGGTTGCTGTTACGGATTTGGAGTCTGTAAAGGCTGATATTGATAATGTTAGGAATGGTGCTGAGCAGAAAACCAATGGTTCTACTACCACTAAGGGTGCTCACAGGGAGGAGTTGGAGAATAAGGTTTACGAGGTGATTTCGGTTGTTTACGCTATGGCTACACGCACAGGGAATAAGAACCTTCAGGCGGATATGAAACACTCGCTAAGCGATTTGCAGGGGATGCGTGATGGGAGACTGGTTGCTTTATCGGCACATGTGATTAGTATTATCCGTGAGAATGCTACTGCGCTTAAGGATTACTCGGTTACCGAGGAGAGCGCAACGATGCTGGATAGCTTGTGTAGTAGTTTTTCGAGTAGGTTATCAACTCCACGGGTTGTTGTTTCGGAGCGTAAGGCTGCGAATGAGTCGCTTGATGATTTGTTTGGTAAGGCGGACGATATTCTACAGAATGTTATTGATAAGCTAATGGTTCCATATAAAACGAGTAAGCCTGATTTTTACTCGGCATATAAGAGTGCCCGCAAGATTGTTAATTACGGGACAAGACACGAGAAGGAGGAGACTAAGAAAGAGGAGGAGGTTGAGAAGTAGGGGGGAGGAAGACGGAAGACGGGAGACCGAAGATGGAAGACCGAAGTCGGAAGTCGGAAGAGTGGAGGTATGGAAGATGGAAAGATGGAAGAAACAAGTTTTTGTTAATAATTAGTTCCGATGGGGTTGTTGGTGATTGTATGATTGTTTAACTCTGACAGGGTTTTGAACCCTGTTAGAGTTTTGTAAAGGGTTATAAGTTTAGCGAAGTACGCAAGAGGATATGGGTTTGCGTTCTTCGCTTTTTTATTGGCGAACTTGGTACTTATTGATTTATATTTTACGTGTATTTCATCCCTACGGGATTTGTTTTTAGGAATGGTTTTATGCTTTTACCGATATTTCGCCCCGATGGGGCTGTTGATATTTGGATGATTGTTTAACTCGGTGTTTTTAACTCTGACAGGGTTTTGAACCCTGTCAGAGTTTTGTAATGAGTTGTAAGTTTAGTGAAGTTTGCAATGTGTTTGTTTGTTATGCTTTTACTTCGTGTTTTTTGTGCCTCCTTTGAGTTTTTTGTGTTATATCTTCTCTTTTGATACTCGTATTTTTTTAATGGTAAACTGGGGTTGTGAATCTGATTATCGCAGTTTGCGATAATTGAGCTGCGGTGGTATCTCTTTGTAACGCATTTTACGATTTTGGGTTTGCGATAGGGTTTTGTGCTTTGGCAATTCACGCAGCGGGGAGGCAAACTCTGATAGGTTCTTCGAACTCTATCCGGTTATTCTTCTAGGCATGACCTTTCAACCTCTCCTTTTACTTTCCTACTCATGTACCTGTCCATCAAACAAGGCTAGGCCTCCTGTTGAGGTTTCGCGGTAAAGGCTTGGGATATCCTTTCCGGTTTGTTTCATGGTTTCAACTACTTTATCGAAGCTAATACGGTGTCTTCCATCCGAAAGTATTGCAAATACGTGATGGTTCAATGCTCTGCCTGCAGCAAAGGCGTTACGCTCAATACATGGTATTTGAACTAGCCCTGCAACGGGGTCGCAGGTTAGGCCTAAGTGATGCTCAAGTCCCATTTCGGCTGAGTACTCAATCTGGAATATTGTTCCGCCGTATAGCTGCGTTGTTGCTGCCGATGCCATTGCACATGCAACTCCAATTTCAGCCTGACATCCACACTCCGCACCCGATATTGATGCGTTTTTCTTAACTACATTTCCAATAAGACCAGCAGTTGCTAAGGCTTTTAGAATCTTTTTTTCGCTAAAGTTATGTTCGGTGTTTTGGTAGTATAAAACGGCAGGGATCACGCCGCATGAACCACAAGTGGGTGCTGTTACAATTCGTCCTCCCGAGGCATTCTCCTCACTTACGGCTAGTGCGTACGAGAATAGTAGTGCTCTTTTACGCAGAGTGCCCGTAAAACTTGAGGCTCTTACATGGTAACTCGATGCTTTGCGGGGTAGATTGAGTATGCCTGGCATAACACCTTCATTATCTAAGCCACGGAATATGGCCTCTTTCATTACCGTCCAAACCTCATTTAGATAGTCAAGGATATCCTTATCCTCATGCTCTTGCACAAACTCCCAGTAGGAGCGACCATGCTTGTTGCACCATTTAATGATATCGTTAAGGTTTGTGAATGGGTACACTTCAACGCTTTCGGTTTTTGAACTGTCATCTACAACAGCACCACCGCCAACGCTATAGGCTGTCCAATCGCCAAGAAGGTTCGATTGTTCATCGAAGGCTTCAAATTTCATCCCGTTTGGATGGCGGGGTAGAAATATCTCGGGCTGCCAAACAATATTTAAGTTTTTATCTTGAAAAACCTCTTTTATTGCTTTATCGGTTAGGTGTCCTTTCCCCGTAGCTGCAAGGCTACCATAAAGAGTTACTTGATATTTTGATGCGTCGTTAAATCGACCTAAGAATGTTTCAGCGGCTTTCCTTGGTCCCATGGTATGACTGCTTGATGGGCCATATCCTATTCGATAGATGTTACGAATGCTTTCCATTAATTTGTCTTATTTTAAACGCTAAGGCGCGAAGACGCTAAGAAACGAATAATAACTTTGCGCCTTAGAGACTTTGCGTTTAGATTTATATCTCCTTTGTTTTTTCCTTCAACCAATCTTTCTGCTCTTTGTTTAGAGATGGCGATAACCTTTCGAAAACCATTCTGTGATAGTTATTCAACCACTCTTTTTCATCGGGCAGTAGCATATCAGCCTTAATGGGTTTTGTGTCGATTGGACAGAGGGTAAGAGTTTCAAATTTCAGGAACTTACCAAACTCGTTTTCAATATCGGGGACGCAAGCTATCAAATTTTCGATTCTTATGCCGTATTTACCTTGTCGATACAATCCTGGCTCATCTGACATCACTTCACCAATTTCTATTGGTAAATGGTTGTCGGGACGAATTTGCATTGGCCCTTCGTGAACGTTCATAAAGCTACCCACACCATGTCCTGTTCCATGTCCGTAGTTGATATTCAATTTCCACATCGCCATACGGGCAAGCGTATCGAGCTGTGAACCCCTTGAGCCTGCTGGAAACTTAATCATGGCTAGCTGAATCGTGCCCTTTAGTACAAGGGTAAAGTCAATCTTCTCTTCCTCTGTAGGATCACTTAGATGGATTGTTCTTGTTATATCGGTTGTTCCATTTCTGTATTGTCCACCGGAATCAATAAGCAAGAAACCTTTGGGTTTAATTTCGTACTCGGTTTCCTTTGTTGCGCTATAGTGTACAATTGCTCCATGATCCGCATACCCAACAATTGATGAAAACGATTCGCTCACAAAATTATTCCTTTTACTCCTGAATTCAGCAAGTTTTTCACCAATAATAGTTTCAGTAATTGTTGTTTTACCCAAATTCAATTCCAACCAGTAGAAGAAATCGACTAAAGCAATCCCATCTTCCACCATTGCATTTCGAAATCCTTCGAGTTCAACGCTGTTTTTATGAGCCTTTATCTCAGTTACAATTCCCGTTGCTTCAATTATCTTTACTTTATCGGGGATTGATGTGTACAAATGGTAGTTTGTTTTAGATGGATCAACTAGTATTACATCGCTCTTATTCAGTTTTCCAATATGTCCATCTATTTTTTCATATGGCAATAATGTAACTCCCTGCTCTTTTAAATGGTTAGCAATATTTTCATCGATTTTTTCAGTATCAATAAAAAGTATTGCTTGTTTTGAATCGATAAAACCATAGCTAAGAACTACAGGGTTATAACTGATATCGTTACCACGAATATTAAAAGTCCAGCAAACCTCATCGAGAGCGCACAATAGGTATGCAGATGCTCCTTTTGTCAGCATTACTTTTCTTATCTCTTCAAGTTTTTCGCTAACGCTTTTCCCAGCATATTTAAGCTCCTGTATAAATGCTTTTCCTAGAGGCATTGCTGCCCTGTTCTCCCAGATTGGTGTGATTAAATCTAAACTGGATTTACATTCAATGCCACTTTTTTGTAATGTGTCAATTATGCTTTTTGCTTGGGTTGTTTGAAATATTTTTCCATCAAAGCCAACATTATCGCCTTTGCTAAGCAGTTTAGTAATCCAAGCCTCAAGCGATGGTGTTTCAGGTAATCCTAGTTTACATAGTTCGATACCAGAATCGGTAAGCTCTTTTTCAGCCTGAAGGAAATATCTTGAATCAGTCCACAGTGCAGCGGTTTTGGTGGTGACAACTACTGTTCCGGCAGAACCAGTGAATCCTGAAAGCCAACTACGTGATTTCCAGTAATCGGGTAAATACTCGCTGATATGGGGATCGCTACTTGGTATAATATATGCGCTAACACTATTTCTTTTCATTAAGCCTCTTAGTTGTTCAAGTTTTGCTTGTGTTTTCATGGTTGGAACGTTATTAGGTAAGCAATTCGCAAATATAATACGATTATTTCCAGAGAATGAAGTTTTTTTGAAATGGCAAAGTTAATTGGGTTGTGTTTATTAGAGGAATTTGATTCGAATCTTAGGATGTAAACATTTACAAGTGTCTAAAAAAGAAAGACAATTGGGAAATATTCAAAAATCATCTAAAATCGTATAGACAAAACCTCCTTTTTCCATTTTATCGTTTAAATTTGCTTATTATTTTTTCGAGTAATCAGTTTAATTAAAACCTTGAAGTATGAAGAGCATTCAGATATCAAAGAATCGGATTAAAGAATTTCTTGCAGAGAAACTTGCAAAAAATGTGCTTCAATCCGAGATAAGTGATTTGGTACTTGTTCTTCGTTTCAATGCATTGGGAGGTTTTGAATTTTTAAGCGATGAGGATTTGCTCGAAAACCTAATTGCGGCTTTTCCTGAACTTGAACTGGTTCACCTTGTTAAAAGCGATGATAATTATCTTTATTTAGGTGTGAAACCTCAGAATAAGGATGAGGAGGATAATATTTTGATTGATATTAAAAAAATCACACAACTTATTATTTAGTGTTTTTTTGTGTTGCTGTTTTGATGCGCTATATCTGGGATAAATTTTAATCCTTTCGTTTTTATTACCTAAATTGTAACTATTCAGCAATAAAAAAATACCTCACGCAAAGCCGCTAAGCCGCAAAGAATATAAGATAGATGAGGAGCAAAGTTAAACTCAATTGAAATATTATGATTAGATCACACCAAATTGAACCTAAAACTTATGCGTAAAGGGAAAAAACTTTTAGTTTTTTCTCCTTAGCGGACTTTGCGACTTTGCGAGAAACTTAAAAGACCGCATAGCCTTTTTAGTTTACAAACTAAATAATTACCAAAATATATACCTGAGTAGTTACCCTAAATTTAATTAGATATGAACAACTTCGATTATTATAATCCGGTAAAGATCCTTTTTGGAGAGGGAAAGATTGATCAACTTTCAAAAGAAATTCCAAAAGATGCAAAAATTTTATTTACATATGGGGGCGGAAGTATTAAGAAAAATGGAGTCTATGACAAGGTTAAATCAGGTTTAAAGGGTTTTAAAGTTTTTGAATTTGGTGGAATTGAACCAAACCCTCATTTCGAAACTTTGATGAAGGCTGTTGACATAGTAAAGACTGAAAAGATAGACTTTCTTCTTGCTGTTGGTGGTGGTTCTGTTTTAGATGGTACAAAGTTTATTGCAGCAGCATCTTTATTTGATGGAGATCCTTGGGATATACTTGAGAAGGGAGCTAAAGTGAATAATGCTCTGCCATTTGGTACCATTCTTACGTTACCGGCAACTGGCTCCGAGATGAATTCCGGTGGGGTTATTACCAAGGCTTCAACTAAGGTGAAATTACCTTTTGGTAGCCCGCTACTTTTCCCAAAATTCTCGATACTTGATCCTACAACAACTTATTCGTTGCCCGCAAAGCAAATTGCTAATGGCATTGTAGATGCTTTTATTCATACAACGGAGCAGTATTTAACGTACCCATCAAATTCACCAATACAGGATAGATTTGCCGAAGGAATTCTTAAAACGCTTATTGAAATTGGACCGCAGGCTATATCTAACCCAGAGGATTATCAAACTCGTGCCAATTTTATGTGGAGCTGTACAATGGCTCTAAATGGACTTATTGGAACAGGCGTGCCTTCGGATTGGGCCACTCATATGATTGGTCATGAGCTTACGGCTTTCTTTGGGTTGGATCATGGTGTTACATTGGCAATAGTTTTACCTGCATTACTTCGTGAGATGAAAGACGATAAGCGTGAAAAACTTCTTCAGTTTGGAAAAAATGTTTGGGGAATTGAATATGGTACTGAGGATAACCGAATTGATGAGGCAATAATTAGAACGGTATCATTCTTTAACTCACTTGGAGTTAAAACTAAACTTTCTGCATACGGGATAACCGTCGATCAGCTTGCTCCAATTTTTGAAAGATTCCAGAGTCGTCAATGGAAACTAGGGGAGCGAAAGAACATTACACCAAATAGAATTGAGGTGATACTAAAAAGTGCGCTATAATTTTTGATACACTTCCTATTCTTTATATTTTTTACTACTTTCGTTAGTGAAACTGTTATTCTTATGCCTTCATTAGAATAATCTCCTAAATCTGATAATATGATAAATGGTAACTTAAGGTATAAAATATTAGCTCCTATTTTCCTTTTCATATGTTTAAATGCGAATTCAGATCCTATTGACTCCTCGGTTTTTAACAATAACTACGAGATGAAAGTGCTTCTTAATTATATTTCCGTTAAGAAGGAGGAACCATTAAAATTATTTATAGCAATTAATTATAATGCAAAATCAGAAGATATAATAGAGAGATTGACTGTGTTTTATATGAATCTTGAGAAGAACGGAATAAGAAGTTTAAATAAGAAGAAGCAAATTAAGGAGATCTATAAAAAAGTACATTCAACCTTCTTTCAAAAATATGTCGAAGAAGTTTATTTCTCAGATATTTTTGCAAATGGTAATTATAATTGTTTAACGGCATCAGCCATATATGCTATGGTTTTCGAGCACTTTGATATTGATTATACGATTAAAAAAGCGCCTGAACATGTTTATCTAATTGCTGATCCAAATGGAGAGCAAATTGTTATTGAAACAACTTTGCCTGCAAATGGACTTTTTGTATATGACGATCGCTATAAGAAGGGTTATGTTGATTACTTAAGTGAGAATAAGTTGATTTCAGAGAATGAGTATAAAACAAAATCAATAGATGAACTTTTTGAACAAAATTATAACCAAAGAACATCAATTAATATATATCAGCTTGCCGCTTTACAGTACTATAATTTTGGAGTAACTTATTACAATTCTTTAAATTATAATGATGCTTTAAAATGCTTTGAAAAGGCGGAAATATTATACGATGATAAATCAATTACTTTTTTGAAAAGCGCTACACTTCAAAATATTCTAAACGAACAAAATAGTAAGAAAAAATACTCGGGTAAAACACTGGCAAGGTATTTAAATGTCAATAAAAAAAGTTCAACCACAATTGATTATGCAGATAACATTTTTAGGGTTGTGTCTAACGAATTAGTTATTAATCATCCGAATGTTAGTGAGTACAAGCAGTATTTTAACGATTTAATAACCTTACTTTCTGATTCAATTAATAAGAATGATTTTTACCATACCTATAATGAATTACTTGGTTATTATTATTATACGAGTTCCGATCTTCAGAAATCTTTATACTATTTTGGTAATGCATATAAGTTTAACTCCGAAAACATTCGTACTAGACAAGCAATAGCTGAAATAGTTAGTAAATACTTGATTTTTGATAATGATTATGAGAATAGAATAGATTCTCTTGATTTGTATATTCAGAAATTCCCTTTTGTCGCTTCAAATAGTATGGTACAACAATTTTTGGTCTATAGTTTTTCAAGGATTATCACCAATAACTTTGAAATGGGTAATATAGGTAAAGGAAAGCATTACCTTGAACGATTTGAAGTCTTTATTAAAGGTAATCTATTTAAAGATGCAAGCAGTGAGCATATTGGAGGGCTTTACAAGTCGATATATTCATATTATTACAGAATTCATAACTACATTAAGGCTGAGGAGTATTTGAAAAGGGGATTGGAATTGGTGCCAAATTCAAATGAATTGCAATCAACTTACACTTACTTCCAATCATCAAAGAAAGAATTATTGGAATGGGCTAGAAAGAATAACTATAGTACTAAGGATGAGTCTATGTCTTTAGACAATGAATCAGTTAGTGTCTTGAATAGTGTAGCAAAAACAAATAGAGAGAGTGTCAACTTTGTTGTCAATAAATATTTGAAAAAGAAACAGTGGAAACTTGAATCAGTCACCGTTGGTGATAAGATTCTTAAGTTTTCTGCGAAGGAGCAAGTAATATTTTCATTTACAACTGACAAAGATGTTAAAATAAAGGATGAAACAACATTGGATTCTGGTACTTGGAGTTATGATAAGAATGAAAGTTTGCTAAAGATTAAAAACAGTAAGGATTTGGGAATAATGTATATTATGATTTACGAGGCAGACAGTACAACAATCAAATCGGTTGTAAACACTGAAAAAGATGCGATTAAGGCGATAACAGTTTTTAAAGGATTTTAATCGAAGCATAATAATACAAAAAAGGCTGCATACATGCAGCCTTTTTTGTATTTAGTTAAATGGTTTAAGCGGTTAATACTTCTTGAAAAAGACTTGAAAGTCCTTCAAGTTGAAATTTTTAGAAAACCCTTCCTCAAGGCTAAAAACCCTGAAGTATGAGGCGTTTTCTTTAACCGGCGGAATGTAATCAAATTCATAGTAAGTATTGATCTTGAATTTCTGATCAACTTCTGCCGATTCTGGCGTTTTAACACATTTACACTTATTCATAGGTTTGGTATAAAGGCTTCTAATCAAAAATCTTTGACCACTCTTTAAAATTACGTTTCTTCCAATCCCCCTTATGGTACAAATAGCTGGCAATTAATGGTAATACGCTTGTAGCCTCGGCATAAACCATTTGTTCGTAAGTTGTATCAACTTTTCCCCATGATGAAGCTTCTTTTAAGGTAGAGCTGGAACAAGCACCATCACGAACATCGGCAACTGTAATTTGTATTGCATATTTATGCATTGGAACTTCATAGCCTAATATCTCGGCGCAGACAACGGTATCCTGTGCAAAATTCTTAGGTACACCGCCACCAATCATAAATAGACCAGTTACATTTGCTTTAACCTTTACCATTGTTAGTTCACGGAAATCTTTTACTGAATCGATTGATACGTGAGCCTTGGGATTTTCTACCTGATGTTTAACTAAACCAAAACCTGCACTGCTATCGCTGAAAGCTGGGCAGAAAATGGGAACATTATGCTCATAACAAACCTGAATTAATGAATCTTTCTTAACAGAATGCTTTACTAAATATTTCCCCATCTCTTTAATAAACTCACGAGAGCTATAAGCTCCAGGTTTCATTCCATCTGCAATAGTTTTGATTGTTCCATCGCAATTCTGTAACTCCTCTTCGTCAATAAATGTATCGTAAATTCTATCGATATATAAATCACGTAGGTGATTGTCGTCTATTGATTGTGATCCTTTGTAGTGTTTAAAACCAAGTGCCTCAAAGAAATCCATATCTACAATTGATGCTCCTGTTGCAACAATAACATCAATCATCTTATTTTTAACCATTTCAACGTATATCTGCATGCAACCACCAGCACTAGTACTACCTGCAAGGGTCAATATATTGGTGCATTCAGAATCGTTTATCATGCGGTTAAAAATATCCGATGCTACAGCAGTGTCTCTTGAGGTGAAAGACATTTCACGCATAGAATCAATAATAGGGGTAGCATCAAAAGATTTAATATCAATGTGCTTAATTGTATCCTTCAGCAGATCCTTTTTCTCCATTATGTCAAATTATTTTTTGCAAAAATAGCTAAATAGTTTTAAAAATTTACCTTACTGAATTTCTGAATTTATACGAGAGAAGCTTATAAATAAGTTTCGTTGCAAGGAAATCTGATGAACGTTCTTTTGGATTAGGGCAAAGCTCAACCACATCAAAACCCACTAAATTCTTACGTTCTATCAGTTTTTTAAGGAATTGAAGGGTTGGATACCATTGCAATCCCCCCGGCTCAGGAGTGCCTGTTGATGGCATAATTGATGGGTCGAAGCCATCGAGATCAATGGTTAAATAGACATTATCAGTTAAAAGATCAATTGCTTGATCCATCCAATCATCAGAATTTACAATTTTATGAGCCCAAAAAACCCTACTTGGATCTAAATTTTCCTTTTCACCAACATCCATACTACGAATACCAACCTGCACAATAGGGCAAATTTCTTTGGCGCGAGCCATTATACAAGCGTGATTGTTTTTGCTGCCTTCATAGCTTGAACGAAGGTCGGTATGTGCATCAATTTGAAGTACGCTTAGGTTAGAGAATTTTTTAGCATGTGCTTGAATTACCCCAATGCTTATTGAATGTTCGCCCCCTAATGTGACTAAAAATTTTTCTTTTTCAAGGAGTGATTCTGCTTTCTTTCGAACGGCTTCCACCATTGCCTCTGGGCTTTTGTTGACTTTTACTGCTGGTGCGGTATAGATACCAATTTTATAAACTTCACTATCGGTTTCGATATCGTAGAGTTCCATATTGGCCGAAGCTTCAAGCAGGGCCTCGGGCCCTTTATCTGCCCCTTTAATCCACGTGCTGGTGCCATCATAGGGAACAGGTAGTATTGCTACTTTTGCGGTTGATTCTTCGGTAAATTGCTTGGGTAAATCGCCGTAGTTATACATCTATGTTATTTGTTTAAGTTGGGTTTTATTGAGATACAATAATATACTGCTTCTGGAATTCAATTGTTTTGATTTTTCAACCATAAACACATCTTCCTCCAAATAAGTTGCAATTATAGAATATTTTTTTCTGAAAGGAATATGGTTGGGTGATTTTTAGACTTGGGTGTTGGAAAGTGATAATGGATTGATTAATATTTATAGTTCTATGGAAATTCTTACTTTACCACCATGACCTTTCTCTACAAATTCCAATAATGTACTTAAAGAGATGTTGCTATCATCATTCTCTACACGAGAGATATAAGTTCTCTTCTTTTCAATTATTTTTGTAAGATCTTCCTGCTATATACCACAACGTTTCTGCGGTAAAATTGTCTGTTAAAATAAAAAACAAAAAAACATTATTTCTTGGTATGTTCCTTCATTGCCTGATTAAGCTGTGCAGATTTAATACTCAAATAGTACATTAGTGCATTATTAATTAGCTCATCTTGATCGATTTTTAAATAGTCTGATAAAATTTTAATTCGTTTTAAAACTCTTGGATCTATCTGAAAGCTACCATTTGTTGAATTTTCAACCTTACCACTTTGGGTATTAACTTTTGTAATTTCTAAGGGTTTTTCAGGTTCAGCTTCCTTTATAAAATGAGTATTAGAAAGAAGTGCTTTCTGAATATCGTCAATTGTAAGTTTATTTCTTGCCATATTTATTAATCAATTCGTTTGCAAAATCCATGTAATCCTCAGCTCCCCTGCTCTTAGGGGCATACTCAAATATAGACTGCTTAAAGGCACCCGATTCCATTAAAGAAATATCCTGACGGATATATGTGCTAAACAGTTTGTCTTTAAAATGTTCATTGATCGTTAAGTTTGTAATTACAGCCTGACTAAACTTTGTACGAGTAGCCAATTTTACAAAAAGAATACCTGCAAGCTGCAATGAAGGGTTCATGCGTTTTTGAATCTTTTCGGATACAGACATAATTCTATCAAGACCAATAAATGCAAAATTTTCAGCCTGCATTGGCACAATAAAATAATCGGCTGCTACCAGCGAGTTTATTGATAAAGTCCCTAAGCTTGGTGGACAATCAATTAGAATATAATCATATTCATCCAAAATTTTCTCGAGTTTCTCTTTGAGTATGTACTCTCTACCAGGCTCACTGCTTATTAAAAATTCTGCTTCGAGAAGTTTATCGGAAGCGGGGAGTAAAAATATCTCTTCATGTTGTTTTACTGATTGATTTACTGAGCATTTGCCGAGAAATAAATCACATATAGTGTTCTCTGCACCCCATAATCCTAATGCGGATGTTAGATTACATTGGCTATCCAGATCAATAAGTAAAACTCTTTTTTTCTTTTTGGCTAACGCAGTTCCTAAATTAAGGACAGTAGTAGTTTTTCCTGTACCGCCCTTATTATTGAGAATAGAAAAGATTTTTGCCATAGAATCTTCTAATACAATTTAAGGTAATATAATAAAAAATTAAACAAGAAATTAACTGAGCTAATTTAATGAAAACAAGAATACAAATTTAGCATTTGTTGAGAACACCCGGGATTCACATAGTAAAAACCAATCCACTAATTGCGATACAGCACATTAGTCAACATAAAGAACTTGAGAACGAGTATTTAAGGAATTTTGTAGGGCACGTATTTAGTCATTTTGGAGAACTTAATACATTTAGAAATTACACTGATCATACTTGATAATTTTACTATGCAAGTGGGGAATCATGGGCGATGAACTGATGGGGATTGTTTTTAGAATGTTGAATAACTACCGATTAAAGAACGAGCGCTATTGTTTGAACGGTTGCTTCTAAATTGTCGGTTGGGAGCAAAGAACCGATTCTTTATCCTCCGATAAAAAGCAAACTAAGTTACTAAAAACATTGATATCAGCATATCAGCTCGTCTGAAATTTAGCGTGTGTTAGCGGCTATTATTTAAATTTTTCTAAAGTATTTTCTAGTCTTTTTATCAAATCATCATAAGTGATAATGTCCATAACATTGGCATATTTTCTCTTTATAATTTCTAAATCAAATAATTGACGTTTATGTAAATTATTGTCACGACCTAAAATTACAATGCCCTTTGGATTAGTTATTTGAATCTTCAAATTATTCGGTAACTCCGATTCATATTTAGTTGATAATTCTCTTTCTCCTTTTACTCCCCATTTATTTAAATGAAATAAATATTTTTCAACTTGCATTATTGTCCCTGATAATTCTTTTAAAGGAGTATAGTTATCTCGATAAGTATTAGATGTAATAACGCAATTGTCAAAAGGCTTCTTAATCTCAATAACATCAACATTTCCATTCGAATCAACTAACATTAAGTCAATATATCGGTTAGTAGTTTGTTCAATTTTAGTGTAAAAGTCTTTAATCATTACGTTTGAAAAACATCGAATATATTTTGGATAAAGTATCAAAATGATTTCCAATATTTGTGTTTGCCAATCACTCTCTGAATAACTATCGCTATTTTTAAGCATTTCTTTAAGAGTCTCGAGAATGAAAGTATATTTATCTAATTCATAACTTTTAATTGATGGTATTGTGCTTGTATTCGCAATTTTATTTCTTTTCTCTAGATATTTTTCAAAAGCTTTACCTGAATCTTTCACACCGTTTAAATATTGTGAAATTACATTGGTTATTCTGGAATCGGCATAATAGTTTAACTCAGTGTTTGTCGGGAATGAATTTATTACACGTTTAAATTCTGGTTCAGGGATCGCATTTTCTAATTCTCCACCAATAACTATTTGTTGTTTTGCAAGTTTTTCAAATTTTGACAATATTGAAACATTCTTGTTTACTATAAAATATTTGGTTGTTATTGAACAATTGATGTGGAACAATACATCATTGTCTGTCATAAGAATTTCCTTATATATTTTATAATAATCTCCTTCAGCATTTCCAATGATAAATTGCTTATTGTCATTATCAGATAAATTCTCTTCAGTTTGTACCAAATTCTCTTTGGATAGGCTAAATGTCCTTTTTATCGATATTTCTTCATCTTTATCAAAATCTTCATCAATCCAATCTGTTCCGTTATCTGGAGAATATTCTAATAAAATCTTATCTCCTTCCTTGTAAATAATTAATGACATAATTCAATTGTTAATTTCATTATAATTGCCTAACTCGTTTATAACCCAACCTTCTTTTGGGTTTATATATCAAAGTTAAATCTATTTTTTACATTTTATTAGAGGAGGTTTTAATTTTCTTGTTCGCTATTTGGAGTTAAGCGTTCCGAACTCTCCAAGAGTTCGGAACTCAATAAAGACAAATAAAAAAGGCCTTTGATTGCCAAAGACCTTTTCATCTTTTCCTTAAATGTTGGGCTATTTAATTCATTTGAAGGAATTTAATTATTTATGCATTTCTTGCATCATTTCATGATCTCTTTCCATGCGTTCCATGCCGGGATGTCTCATATGACCCCCTTTACCTCTCATCTCACGATGTGAGTTAAAGAATACTTTTTGCTCATCGGTTAAAAGGGAAGCAACATCCAACCTGTGATTAACCTTCATTTTCACAATCTTTCCTTGTAAAGTAGTTATCTCGTCAATGGTTTTATTGATAGCATCCCTGTCAACTTTTTCCATCGATTCTAGAGTTTTGAGGTGTGCTCTCTTCTCGTCAAGTTCATTCCTTAAAGGGGTTACCTCTTTGAGGTGTTTTGTCCTTAAGGTTTCAATTTTTGTTTTCTGATCGGCAGTTAGATTAGGAATCCGATGATCAATTCTTGCCGAATCCCTAAATTCTCTTGGTCCTCGTTGGGCGTAAGAATTTAAAGAGAATGATGTAATTAATACTGAAACCAACAGTACTAATAAACTTTTTGTAACAACTGTCTTTTTCATGTGTTTAAATTTTAATGTTAATTATATGACTATCCGTAATCATTACTATTCAAAATCAAACTACCAGTCATTTCTGCGAAAGCAGGAATCTATCCCTTTGATTAGATTCCGGGTCTTCGCCCGGAATGACAATGGATTGTGTTTTGCCTATTGGTATAAGAACGGATATGCGTATAATGATTGCTCTTGTTTGCTAGTGCTAAGTGTTTTGCATTCACTTAGGCTTGAATTGCGAATTCGCTGTTTTTTAGTTACTTTAATAGATTAGAAAAACACACGAAAAATCAACCTAATTTACCCCTATCCCTAAAGGGTGTAGGTTGATTTTTCTGCTTTCTCCCTTTGGGGTAAGGGGTGAAAAAGCAGAAAAATTAATTATAAAGTTAATCTATCAAAGTACAATTAATTAAAAATATCTACTCAATTTACTCCCTGCGTCTGCCTTCCCTATTACGATTTCTTTCACGTTCATTACGCTCATGCCTTTCCATGCGTTGAACTAATTTTTTGAAATTCATTTGCTGAGAGGTATTGCATTTGCTTCTAATTTCAAGGAGATGATCAATCATAACGTGCTTTTGCTCCTCCTGAAGTTTTCCAAATTTTGTTGCCAAATCTTTCAATTTGTCAATATCAGGTTTTTCTGATGTTATTTCGTCCATGATATTTTTGGAAATAACCCTTGATTCGTGCATTAATCGATCCGATTCTTTGTGAAAATTATGTCTTAAAGAATCGAATTGAATAATCTGCTCAGGTGTGAGCTGGAGCTGCTTTGCCACATATCTTCCCATTTGATTATTCTCTCGGGGTCTTTCTCTATACTCTCGCTCGAATCGGAAGAAATGGTAGCCCATAGTTCCAACAATGGCAAGAATAATGGCAGATTGAACTATAATAACAGCTACTAAGAATTTTGTTTTGCTAAAAAAGTTCATGGCTTTATGGGTGATTCGTTTGTAATAGTAACCAACTTGTATGGGTTGTTCTCAACCTCGGGCATATACTCATCCGCAAGTTGTTGATCCCATGTTTGTATTGTTGATGATAATTCGGTATAGCTGTTTTTATTATACAGTGTACCGATTAAAATCCCCAGTGCAATTCCCGCCGCAGCAAGGCTTACAATGGTTAGATATCTCAAAGATGCTCCTGCATTTGAGTTGCTTACTCGCTTGTTATCTATTTTAGCAAGAATTTTTGCTGACAAAAAGGGATTGCATTTGAATTCTGATTTCTCCAATTCTATTAAGTTGTAGGCATTCGATAGTTTATCCAAGGCCTCTCTGCAACCCTTACACCCATTTAAATGGTTGTTTAGCTCATTAGCCAACTCCTGATGGAGTTTTCCATCGAGAAGTAAAATAATTTGCTTTTGATAATCCTTGCAGCTCATATTCTGGCTATTTATTAGTTTGACAATTATCTTTATAAAAACTTGTGTCTTGTGGCATTATTTTTTATAGTAATTCGAAAGTAATTCTTGTAAGTTGACTTTTGCTCGGAATAGTAGCGATTCAACTGATGATATCGATAAATCCATTACTTCAGCAATTTCCTTGTATGATAAATCCTGATATTTACTTAGGATAAAAGCAATCTTTTGGTTTTTTGGGAGTTTATTAATTGCTGTTTTAAGCGTTTTATGTAACTCTGTTGTGTTTATTTTTCTATCGGCTTCATCTGAAATGCCTTGATCGGCTATTTCCAAGTTTTGAGGTTTGTCAGAACTTTCGAATATCGAGGCAAAGCTGCTAAAAATGTTTTCCCTTTTCTTCTTCCTAATATGGTTTAACGATTTATTTACTGCAATCCTATAAATCCATGTTGATAGTTTCGATTCGTGTCTAAATTCAGGTAGTGATTCAAAAAGTTCAATAAAAACCTCTTGAGTTAAATCTTCGGCATCAGCGTAATTGTTTACAAAACCTCTACACGTATTCACAACCAATTTCTGGTATTTATCCACGAGCAATGCGAATGCATTATGATCGTTGTGTTGGGTGATTTGTAGTATTAACTCCTGATCGCTCATTCCTGTTTTTTAAACGACTACTTTTACTTTTGACACATCTTTTAACCAATACTTGCGAATGCGTAGTAAAAAAGTGTTAAACAAGTAAACTCCTGACTTCTGTCTTCGGACTTCCATCTTCGGTCTTCTATCAATATCTTGCTTTATCCCTGCGCTCGAGCCATTTAATAAACATATAGTTGAGCGCGCCAATTATGATCATTCCTAGAAGGAAAAAAGGGTAGGAGAGTCGCCAGTTTTCGGGGTTGGTCATCATTGACCATTCGGACATGCCACCAATGCCTGCAAGTAGTGTTAGTGGCATAAAGATGGTTGATATCAATGTGAGGCGGCGAACGGATAAGTTTGTTTGGTTTGCACTTTTAGTTAGCCTGTTGTTCATCATGGAGACGTTCATTTCCAAAAGGCTCGAAACAATTTCACGGTAGGTTTCTGTTAGTTCAAAGAATTTTGATAGATGGTCGTATATATCACGGAAGTGATATATTGCACTATCGGAGATAAATGGGCAATCTTTTCGGCAAATCTTTACAAGTATTTCCCTTTCGTGGAAAAGGCTTTTGCGCAGGGTTAATAGGTGACGGCGCAACCGAATGGTTTCCGATGGGACAAAGGTTGCAGGGTCGTTAATGAGGTTTTCTTCTGCAGCATCGAGTTCTTCTTCCAGCGATTCAATGGCAACAAACATTTTATCTACTACGTGATCGAGGATGATTTGTAGTAAGTGGGATGGGCCAAGTTTGGCTTGGTTTATCTCCCTTTCAACCAATTTTTCTATTCCGATTAACGGGTTTCTGCCGTTTGAGTTGTATCCGCTAACTGTTATTAGGTAGTTTTTACCAATAATAAAGTCCACCTCATCAACCCAAAGTTCCCTTTCGATGTAGGAGTAGGAGTTAAAGATGATGAAGGTGTTGTTTGGGTATTCCTCAATTTTTGGGACTAGGTTTTCGTCGGTGCAATCCTCAACGGTGAGGGGGTGCAAGTCAAGGGGTTCAATAAGTGTAGTTAGCTCTTCGCGGGTTGGTTTGTAATAGTCTAACCAGTAGAATTCACCGTTTTTGTGGTTTGTGAATACTTCGCTGGCTGTGTTTAGGGTAGTTATTTTTCCTTTTGTGTTTATTGAGTAGAATCGACTTTGGGACATATGGTTGAGTTTAAGATGTTCTGTGGTTAAATACGGTTGCAATATACAAAAGAATGGGGGAAATGAGGTTTGTTTATCTCTGAGGAGGTTGTTGTTGGTTGTGGGGGAAGAGTATCGCAAAATGCGATAGTGGTTGGATGGGTTGGTTTGAATAGACTCACCGCCTAACCCCCTCTCTATTTTGCAATAAATAGTGAGTATTTGAAAATTGATAGGTTTTACTAATTACGAACGGTAGGATAGAGAGGGGAGAAAGATGGTGATTTAGCTAGATTGTTGGTTGCTTGGTTTCCTTCCCTCTTAGGTTCGCCATATTTTCAGGACGCTTGCTGTTTAAACAATGATTTTTGGGAATGGATTAAGGCTGGGAAGGAGGGGAGAGTGAAAGGTGTTTTGTTTTTTAGGGTTTCGTTGTTGGTGGTTGTGGCTTGGGTGTATGGAGAGATTATCGCAAAATGCGATAGTGGTTGGTTGGGTGGGTTGAAAGGACTCACCCCCTAACCCCCTCTCTATCTTGCAATAAATAGTGAGTGTTTGAAAATTGATGGGTTTTACTGTTTACAAACGGTAGGATAGAGAGGGGGGAAAGATGGTGATTTAGCTAGATTGTTGGTTGTTTGGTTCTCTTCCCTCTCAGGCTCGCCATATCTTAAGGCCGCCCGCTGATAAAACAGTGATTTTGGGTGATGGATTAGGGTTGGTACGGAGGGAAGAGTGAAATGTGTTTTGTTTTTGTTTCTTAGGCTTTCGCTTTTGGTGATTGTGGATTTGGGATGCACGATAAGGCTATTGCAAAATGCGATTATTGAGATGCAATGGGGTTTTGTTTTGACGCGGTTGACGATTGTTGTTTCGCAATAGGGTTTTGTGTTGTTGCAATTCACGATTGATTATGTGCAAAGAGGTTTTGTTGTTATTCAAATTGGTTTTGTTGGTCTGCAAAGAGTTTTTGATGTTCTGCAAAGAGTTTTTGATGTTCTGCAAAGTGGTTTTGATTGTCTTCAAAGAGGTTTTGATAACGTGCAATGGTATTTTGATTGACTGCAAAGTGGTTTTGATGGTTTGCAAAGTGGTTTTGATGGTTTGCAAATAGGTTTTGATTGGCTGCAATTGGATTTTGCTCTATTGCATTGGGATTTTGCCTTGTTTCATGCAAATATTACTGCGGTGCTATGGTCTGAAAAGCTGCAGAGCAGCTAAATATTTGTAGTGTGTGATTAATGAAACGAAATCGGAGCTGCAGAGCAGCGAAATATTATTAATCGTTCTAAGATAGATACCATTCAAAATATTATCGGATAACGATGTTTGGTTCTAAAAACATTGTATGATTATCCGTTTTATTAATTGTTTTATTGATGTTTTTAACGGGCTGAAAGACCAATTTAATCTAACCTTTCAGGGCGAATATAAAAATATACGTAATACCCAAGGCTACACTTCGCATGCTATTGATTAAGATAATATGGACTTACAACCCGTTAGGGTATATAAAGGACAACTGTAAAATAATGTTAAAATTTATCTACGAATTGATTTTTGGTATACAATTTGAAATAAGGGTTCTCGCAATTATTAACTTTTTAAATTAAATCGAATGAACATTCTTCAAAAAGTAAAACTTACCATGTACATGGTTGTTAAGGATTTTTTGAGGCTTAATGCAACCATTGTGGAGAACCTACCGAATTACAAGACGAATGCCACCGTACTAGATGGCAATATCCTCAAGATTCAGGGGGCTGCCGAGCTACAGGCGTTTAAAAAAACGGGGATTGCTGATGAGAAAAATCAGCTGCGAGCCTCGTTGATTGCACAAGCGGAAGATTTTTCGCTTAAATTGGTTGCTTATGCTGCCAATGTAGGGAATATGATACTACTTAAGGAGGTAAAGTACACGAAAAGTGAGATGATCCGTGCTGCGGATGCCGATTTGAAAAACATGGCACAGTGCATCTATAACCGTGCTCATGAGAATATTGACGCATTAGCTGCTTATGGGATTGCCGAGAGGATGGTTACCATGTTCCTTAATACGATAAATTCGTTTAACGAGGCAATTCCAACGGTTCGTGAAGGGGCTATGAGTAAGAAGCTTTATACAACGCAGCTGGAGGATTTGTACAAAGAAATGGATGCTGCGCTAAGCAATATTGATAGGATTGTTGAGATAGTTCGGTTATCGCACCCCGATTTTTATAGAGGTTACCAGAATAGCCGATTGGTTATTAAGAGAAGTGGTGGTTCGGTTGCGCTAAAGGGTGTGGTTACGGATGCCTCAAGTCATGAACCTTTAAGGGGTGTAACGCTTATTATTGCCCCAGTTGATGGTAATGGTGCAGCTATTGTAAAGAAAACCGCTGATAAGGGTGGTTTTATGGTTAAATCGTTATCAGAGGGGGTTTATAATGTAACCGTATCGAAGAGTGGCTATAAGGATCAGGTGGTAACTGTAGCTATTACGAATGGGGAGCTGAGCGTTTTGAATGTTGAGATGAATAAGAATTAGAAAAGAAGAGGGTGTCTCGGATTTTGAGATGTCCTCAATGTTATTAGTATAGTGAACCCTGCGAAGGCAGGGTTTTCTATTTGAATATTATATGGCAAGGCTTTAAAAGAATTTCAATAGTTATATGACTTGTACGAATGGAGTTCAATGAAATAACGATTGTTTACTCAATTAATCTTTTCGCTAAAGTAGTGTATTAATTATTTTATCGGATTAAAAATCAAAATTTATTGTCACATATTTCATTATATAGATTTATTTCATTAAATTTGATACAATTAGTATGTTTTAATTGTAAATGTTAATTTAAAATAATTAATAATCTATTTAAGGTGCAACTAATATTAAAATAAAATTTATTATAGTATCAGTATTTTATATGTTTTTTGTAATAAAATATGTGCATTTGATTATTATTAGGTTATTAGTTAATATGAAAAATAGAACTTTATTTAAACAAAAAAAGGCTAAATATTTCTTTAGTAGGATATTAAAATATAGATTACCACTTATCCTTAAAAAATTCATATTACACTATAGTTTTATGAATAAATCACCTCCACTATTTTGTTGTTTGTTAGAGTTAATCATAATATAAACTTAAAATTTTATTATAATGAAACAAATCCTTATTTTTTTATTGATAATTATTTCAAATATAGTGAAATCACAGACACCAGATAACGATCCTCATTTTGTATTAGACACATACGATAACTTCAATTCCCTTAACTCGAGTTTATGGAATAGTGTACCAAATGGAACTTGGGGACTTGAAACTTTTAATGCAAATAATGTCACTGCAACAGGCGGTGTTCTAACCCTTAAATGCGAAAAGATAAATGGTAACTATATTTCAGGAGGAATTGAAACTGTAAATAAAAAAACTTTTTCTTACGGATATTATGAGATTTATAGTCAGATACCCAAGGGTATGGGTTATTGGGGTGGTTTCTGGTTTCATATGGGAAGTAGTACATGTGCAAGACATGAAATTGATGTTTTAGAACCAAATGGTTGTGATTGTTCAATTGGAACTCAATTTCATTGTGGTCTAGGAAATTATAATACATCTTGCTATGGAGGATTTTTAGCTGAAACTGTAACAGGGTTAAATGATTTGACATTGGATTATAACAAATATTCCTTACAATGGACACCAAGTCTAGTTAAAATTTCAGTAAATGATAATTTAGTAAAAGAGTTTTCAGACCCTAAAATTGTATCAGATAACCCTATGTATATGTTTTTGACTTTCCAAATTGATCCGAATTGTACACCAAATAGTTCAACAGTTTTTCCCGCTTTTTGGAAATATAAATCTTTTAAATATTATAAATTAAAAACAGATTGTTCTAATGGTATTGTATCTAGTAATTTTGATTTTATAAATCATGAATACAAAGTACAGAAGTATTATTCATTGAGTAGTTCAACCATTCCAAGTAATTCAAGTATTATTCTTCGAGCTACTGACTATATTGAGTTGGATGAAGATTTTATAGTACCTTATGGAAGCGAATTTACAGCAATCACCCATTGTTTAACATGTCCTCAATAATAATTCTAATAACTTATAAAAATGAAAAAAATAATAAACTTTACCTTGATTTTAGGTATACTTTTTTTTGCCAATACAAACTATACATATTCTCAACTAAAAGTCCTAAGTAATGGAAGTGTTGAAATTAACTCATACGCACTTGATTATGGACGAGCTGTCAGAACTACAGTACATAATCCAAATGCTTGTGCTTACCACTTAACATATAATGGAGTTGATAAATTTTATGTTTCAGCATCAGGTTTTTTATGGTGTTCTCAGGGAGGATATTTTGGCTCTGATTTAAAATTAAAGCAAAACATCAATAAGATAAATTCTCCTTTATCTCTAGTTATGAAATTGAATGGAATCCAATTTGATTATAAAGAGGATAAAGGTGTGAAAAAAGAAAAAGGTCAAAGACTTGGATTTATCGCTCAAGATATTGAAAAGATTTTACCGGGTATTGTAAAAACTATGCCAGATAGTACAAAAGGTATTGCTTATACTGACTTAACGGCTTTGCTTGTTGAAGCTATTAAAGAACAACAGAATCAAATTGACGAACTAAAAAAATTAATAAACATTTCTTATTCTCAAAAACAAATAATTGAAGAATCAAATGAATCTAATGATTTACCGAATCTTAAACAGAATTCACCTAACCCTTTTAATAAGATTACTAAAATAGGCTATTTTTTGCCTGAAACTATTAAAAAAGCATCGCTTTTTATATATGACATGAACGGTAAACAAATTAAAAATATGCCTATATATGAAAGAGGAAATGGATATATTACCATTAATGAATCTGACTTGCAACCTGGCATCTATATTTATTCATTAATTGTAGATGATAAAGAAGTAGATACAAAGAAAATGATTTTGACAAATTAACATTTATAAAAGCAAGCAATTTTAATTATTGCTTGCTTTTATTAGTTTTGTCATAAATACACATTTGAGTTTAACGCTTAATTTATAATTTATTTATTCAAAAATGATTAATAATAAGATTATTACAGTTGTACTTCCTGCATATAATGCATCAAAAACGTTGGAGATCACTTATTCTGAAATTCCATTTGATATTGTAGATAATGTTATACTCGTTGATGATTGTAGTAAAGATAATACACATGAAATTGCTGAAAGGTTAAATATTCAGCATGTTATAATACATGAGGAGAATAAAGGTTATGGTGGAAATCAAAAGACATGTTATAATAAGGCATTAGAATTAAATAGTGATATTGTTATTATGCTTCATCCTGATTACCAATACACACCTAGGTTAATTCATTCTATGGCGTTTTTAATAGCAAACGATTTGTACGATGTTGTTTTTGGATCACGTATTTTAGGTAAAGGAGCATTGAAAGGTGGAATGCCAATTTATAAATATATAGCAAATCGTATTCTTACATTTATTCAGAATCTGTTAATGAATCAAAAACTATCTGAATACCATACGGGTTATAGAGCGTTTTCACGCAAAGTTTTAGAATCTATAAATTATCAAAATAATTCTGATGATTTTATTTTTGATAATGAAATAATTGCTCAAATATTTTTTCAAGGCTATGATATTGCAGAAATTACATGTCCAACAAAATATTCTGAGGGCTCATCATCAATTAACTTATCTCGGAGTATTAAATATGGATTTGGTGTTCTTCGTGTATCTTTCTTGTATTTTTTTCAGAAAAAGAAGTTGTTTAAAATTAAACTATTTACATCCAAATGATTTTTCAGTAATTGGAAGTCAATTCTTAAACCTTTGATAAAAACATTTTTAAATATATTGAAATCATAATGTTTACAAAATATAAAAAATGAATAATTACAAATTCAAATGGTATAAAGAAAGCAACATTTTTTACTTTGTTTTTATTGTAAATCTTATTTTAATCTTTACTGTAAGGTTTTATCCATCAATTGATGGGCCTTCGCATTTATATAATGCGAATATTATAAGTCACTTAGTAAGTGGCAATAATACTCCTTTGAATGATTTTTATATTCTTAATAAAATTCCTACTCCAAATTGGTTAAGCCATTTTTTGTTGTCATTATTTATATTTGTTTTCCCTGCATGGTTGGCCGAGAAGTTATTGCTGATTATCTATTTAACAGGATTAGTTTTTTCATTTCGATTACTAATTAAAGAATTAAGCCCTGATAATGTTGGTTTGAGTATATTTATTTTTCCATTTGCATATTCGTTTTTATTTTATTTGGGTTTTTATAACTATTGTTTATCCTTTATACTCCTGTTTTTTTCACTTTACTATTGGTTAGGAACCAGAGATAAAAAAGGCTATAGAAAGCATATTGTTATGTTTTTACTGCTAACAATAACATATTTTTCTAATATCCTAACATATGCGTTTACAGGCTTTTGTTTAGGTTTATTTATTGTTGCATTTTCAATATCAAACTATTTAAAGAACCAAGATAAGTGGTTTGTAATTAAGTCAACTTTTAAAGAGTTACTATTTTTATTTATATCTGCTATACCAAGTTTGATATTATTTATAATTTTTTATAGTAATATAACTTTTTCCTCGTCAGATCACAAATATACAACAGATGACCTTTTCAATTGGATAGATGTTGTAAGACCTTTGATTATTTACGATGGGAGCGAAGGAAAAATATCGTCCCAATTTCTTCATCTAATTATTATTATTGTATCGATTTCTGTTTATAGAAGGTTTAATAACCCGTTTAAAAGCTATTTTTCACTTATAAACAAAAATGATGTTTTGCTGCTACCTATTCTTTTATCCTTAGTATTACTTTTTATTGTTCCAGATGGTTCAGGTGCAGGTATGATGTCGGATAGATATTGTATTATGTTTTATATGCTACTTATAATTTGGGTTGCATCACAACCTTTAAATGATAAAATTAGGCAGCTAATTGTTCTGATAATTGTCTTTCTCCATTTTGCCTTACTTTTTAAGCACACTTTTGGTGTTTTAAAAATGCTAGATAAAGAAGCAATTTGTATTTATAAAACTTCCGATTACATAGAACCAAATACTATTGTTTTACCTGTAAACTTCTCGGATAATTGGCTTGAACCCAATTTCTTTAACTATTTGGGTGTGGACAAACAAATTATTTTACTTCAAAATTATGAAGCAAGTATTGGTTGGTTTCCAGTTAAATGGAATATGGAAAAAATGCCTAAAGTACTACTTGGTAATAGAACAACGATTTCTTCTCTTCACTGGTTGAGCAATACAGAATCTAATAAGGTAAGAAAGATTGATTATGTTTTTTTATATGGAAATACCTTGATGCTCAACGATCCAAGATGGAAAGAACTAAAAGAAATATTAATATCTGATTATAAATTGATTTATATCTCAGATAATAAATGGATTGAACTTTATAAACTGAGATGATTTGTTATGTGGTAGTATGATTTTTGATTCCGCTCAATGTTTGGCTTTTACATATCTGATTTTATTAGAAAGTACTCATGGTTTAGTTTGTTATTCAACTCCCTTCGGGTGGGGTGTAAGAAAGGTTGTTTTTTGAATAATAAATATCACCCTATTTTGCAAACATTTCCTTTCTTCGCTTCAGAAGGGTCTTGCCAATATTGGCATTCCCCCATTGTCTTAACTCCTTAATGGATATGGTTTCTAGGGCTTTTTTTATTTCGCTTTTGCATCCAAGGTCAAATGTAAAAGCAGGTATACACAAAGCAAGGTCTGTTATCCCAATCATTTTGTTACTACTTAAATAATTTTTGTATTTACCGAACGAGGATTCAATTATATCGCTTGTTATTACCAATGTTTGTTTGGTTACTCTGTCAACTACCATATCAAAATATTCTTGCACTTTTTGTGCGAAAACTTTGAGCCTCCCTGACGTGAAAGTTTTTAACTCGTTCATGCTTTTCTTCATAGTCTTATGGGTTAGACCATTATGTTTTAAAATTTTCATTATCAAATTATTTGCCCGCATAATTTTATCAATTTCCTTGACTAAATCTCGCTTCTCCACCAGCCAAGATAGCTCCTCTTTTATCTGCTGGTTGATGCTGGAAAGCTCCCCTGTCAGCTGATCGTACGTTTTCATTGCGGTCATTGCCCAATCAGATAGGAACTTGATATTCATAAACCTAGAATCAATTCTTTGTTTTGGGGGTATTATGTGAGCAATTTGTGAACAACAAAGCCTAAAACGCATCTGTGATAGGGATTTGGTAAACTCTTCAAATTCCGTGTTGTTTGCATAAATACTTTTAAGTATGGATGCGAACCAATGTGAGATATCTGGAACATGCTCTATTTCCTGGAGACATGCGGTTTTTTTCAAATTGTTGCCACAATCCGACAACAGGTATACTATTTCCCCGATTTCATTCTTCAGCTCATCAATGATTACAGAGATATCTTCCGCTTTCCATTTTGATCTGGCCATGCTGCACAGCGGAGTTAAATCTCCGTATTGTAAAGGTTTTTTAAAATCAACCCTGCTCAGCTGTACTCCCATTATAATAAGAAGCTTCTCTTGCCCAATCTGTATGCTCTCATCAATAATAAGGATCCAATCGTTCGATCTTTCCTTACTCTTATTCAGCTGGTAAACTCCAATTTTCTTTACCCAGGAAAGTATGGTAGAGTGGGTTGGTTTGCGTGTGGTGGTATTTATATATATGTTTATAATCACTCCAACCTTAGCTACAGCACGAAAGCTTGCGGATGTTTGTAGCTTTATCATCAATAGTACTTGAATTAAAGTACAATCAAATCGGCTATATCTGGGGTTGTTATTTTTATCCGCTACGCAAGTATATTCTCTACCTTTTTTTTTATAGCTTCAAGTTCTCGCTGAAGGCTATCAGCCTTATGTTTATGTAAGAATGCTTTTGCCTTCCATTTTTCCCTACCTGCTTTTGTTTCTGACAAACGCTTGTTTAACTCCTTATTTTCAAGCCTTCTTGAAATAGCTAGTTTCTTCCAGTTGATAGTTTGTGATGGTTTAGTGTCTGTGGATTTCTTTGCCATAATGTTTTTTTGGGCAAGATAAGAATAATAAATGGGGTGATAATATATTTACATATATTAACCTTTCTTACACCCCACCCTTCGGGCTTTTACTCCCCTTTGGCTTTTGTGTTTAAGCCTTTTGGTAACTTTTACAATTTTATTTTCAAATATATAAAAATAAAGGTTTTCATTTATAATCCCAAAGGGATTGAATTTGAATAGCCCTGCATTGTATGCGGGGTGTGGTATTATATAAAAGCAACCACGGAGTGGTTGAATGTTATTGGTATAATGAAACCTGAGAAAGTAGGGTTTTTGTTAATTTGAGTTGGGGGTCTGGATATCTCTGTTTATTTCCGACGTAAATAGGCTTCACTATTCTACGACGAGTGGGTTAAGAACTGAACATCTATCAAACGTTAGAACTTTAGTTAAAGGTAATAAAAATGCTACATCTGCAATGTCAAACCCCCAATATTTTTTGCTACGGTTTAGGCAAAGTAACTTTATCTTTTTTAAATGTTTTCCAATCTAAATATTTACTAAGACCTTCTAAATCTGGGAAAATAGAATAACTATTTATTCCAAAGGTATTTAATTGGGATAAAATTTCATTGCTAAAACTATCTGATTTGTCTTGAAATGTAATTTTATATAAATGTTTCCAATGTTTAGATAGGTTATTCAAGGCAGAATATCTATTTTTTACATCACCATAATAATGACTTGTAAACCATCCTGTTTGATTTGTAATTCGTTTAGTTACATGATTTGGTTGATAAACAATAGTGCGCTTGTGAGTAAAAAAATCAGCATTTGTCGGTTTTAATATATCAGATTTATTAAAACCAAAGCACCATATAACCCTTTCAGTATCTTTATTCATTTTTTCATTAAATGCAAACCATAATGCAATTAATGGATTTTCTGTCCAATCTAATAATCTTGTTGGTAAGTAGTAATGTTGCGCAAGAGCAAGCATTTCCCAGTCAGATATTTTAATATTGTCTAAATGTGGAAGACAAAGCCTTTTAAATTCTTCGAAAATATCTTTTTCTAGACTAAGCATATCGGGCTGGATATATTCTTCTCTTCCAATTTTTGGTAACAGGTCTTTATCTAATGGTTGACCCCTGAAAATTAAAAAATCAGCATTACCATCAAGTTTTATATATCGTTCAGCGACTTTAATCTCTTCAAGAAATCCAGAGAAGTCTTGAACTTTAGTTGATTTAATATTTTTTGAAATTCCAATCATCCCTTTGTTATTTTGACTAATTCGTTTATATGTATGCTTTTTGTAATCTTTATCTCAAAGTTAGCCAAAATAATTTATAATCATAGGTATTCTATTATAGAATTATAAAACATTCCATTGCCCTATTCTTTAATTCACATTGATATTATGCCTTATGTGCAAAAATCCAAATAATCACCAGCCCGCACCCCAAAACAATCTTTTTGACGGAGATAATTGACGATTATTTGGTTTGAAGGAAAAATATATTACTTTCGATATGGAAATTATAATTGTGGAGAAATGAAGTATTTATCGGTTGTTTTGGTGGTGCTATTATCATTTGGTTTTCTTAATGTTCGGGCACAAAGTGATTGTTTGAAAGGGTTTAAAGCCAATAGGGTATTTACAAATGAGGTTGAGTTTAAGAAGTGGTTATCCGCATATAAAAATGATACCGTGGCTGTTCTGGAATGCTTAAAGTCTAGTGTTTCGGATAGTATTGTGGTTGATGATTTTACAGGTTGTATTTGGGTTTTAAAGGGTTTGTCGACAAGTCAATCGAGTGCAAAGGTTAAGAAAGCAGCTATTAAGCTACTGTTAACCCTGAGTAGATCAAAAATCTCATCTTTATCTACATTATCAATTAATTCATCAAAAAGTTATCCTTCAAAGTGTTTTGATGATTCTGACTTGGATTCTATTTCATCTTTAATTATAAAAAACAGGGCTGTTTATAAAGAGTCCGTTGAGCTTGCGGGAGGTATAGGTGATCCGAGGTTTATATCGGTTATACAACAGGTGTTTCCTAATTCTAGGGATTTTTCAAAACCCGAAAGGTGGGCTTCATACAAAGCCCTTGCCCGACTTGGCGATAAGGATGCTTTGGATTATTGTATTCAGCGGGTTTCATCGCTGCCATTGAACGATCAGGTGGTTGATGTTCTGTATCCCGATCTGATTTATATTGGCAAAAAGGAGGCGTTTGATTTAATGATTAAGGCGTTGAATTCTGATGAAACACTTTGCTCATCGAGTAATCCTAACTCGGATAGTAAAATTGTGTGTGGGTATAGAATTATGGAGCTGCTTGCACATGCAATAAAGGATTTTCCGGTTAAGGTTCTGCCAAGTGGCGATTTGGATTCAAAGGATTATAAGAAAACGCTACAGGATGTAAGGGCATGGTTTAATAAAAGAGGCGATAACTACGAAATATTGAATGATTTTTAATAACGTAAGTTTGATGAAAGAAGCAATGTATTAGTCTAATATCAATCAATTTATTTTATTTGAAACAATGGAAAAATGGAAAAATGGAAAAATGGAAAAATGGAATGATGGAATGATGGAATGATGGAAAAATGGAATGATGGAAGACATAAGCAAAAATTTAACCTCTTGTTCTCCATTATTCCATTATTGGCTTCGCCGAACTCGTAAACTCGGTTCCAACCTTCCATTATCGCACTAAATAATTATATATATCTGCAAATGAATGTATTATTACATTTCTTATATCGAACTGACGTTATAATATGCACAAGTTTATCGTCCGCCTATCATTGCTTTTAGGTATTGTTTTAATTACGGGGAAGGCCTTCAGTCAGGATCTTTCAACTATTCTTGAGCAGAAACCATTCGTGTTTTCGGGATCGCTGAATGTTAACCAAATGGCCTCGTTCAGGAATGTTAGCTACACAAGTTCAAATCCCTATTCGATTTTTGTGAATGGTAATGCTTCGTTTAATTTTTACGGAATTGCAGTTCCATTCTCGTTCTCGTACTCAAATCAGCAGATAAACTACTCGCAACCATTCAATTTCAACCAGTTTGGTATGCAGCCATCGTACAAATGGGTTAAAACTTACTTTGGCTATAACTCGATGTCGTTCTCGCCATACTCGCTCAATGGTCATCAATTTTTAGGGGCGGGGATTGAGCTAACACCACCCAATATCGGGCTAAAATTTGGGCTGATGTACGGGCGATTGGTAAAACCCGTGGAGTGGAATTCTGAGAAACCAACTATTCTGCCTTACTATGAGCGGTATGGATATGCAACAAAATTGGGCTATTCGGGCAAGGTGGGCGATTATGAGGTAACGCTTTTTAAGGCGTGGGATGAAAAAAGTAGTATCAGCTCAGTTCCAGATTCTTTGGGTGTGAACCCGCAGGAGAATATGGTTTATACGGTAAAGTTTGGAAAGACTTTTATTGATAAGATTAAAATATCGGGTACTTATGCTGGTAGCGCACTTACTCGCGATACAAGGCAATCAGAAAACCTAGAGCAGACAATTAGTAATGAGTATTTTCTGATTAAACCGAATGCTACAACATCATACTCGTACGCTTTAAAAGGATCGGCGGATTATTTGGGGAGTGGTTACACCGTGGGGATTGCTTATGAGCGGATTCAGCCCAATTACACTACGCTTGGGGCTTACTATAATAACAGCGATTTGGAGAATATCGCTCTTACCTTTTCCAAACAATTAATGCAAGGGAAGCTGAATGTTGCAGGGAGTGCAGGTGAGCAGCGGAATAATCTCGATAAATCAAAATTATCTACATCAAATCAATTCTTGGGCAGCCTAAATGTTTCGTACGCTCCAACGCAAAGGGTAAACCTAAGCTCTAGCTATTCGAATTACTCATTCTTTACGCATATGCGAACCCCGTTCGATCAGCTAAATACTACGAATCCATATAAAAATCTTGATACACTAAATTTTACGCAGATATCACATTCAGCATCGCTTAATAGCTCAATTATACTAGGATCTTTGGACGAAAAGAATAGGAAGATGCTGCTTATGGCAAACCTTTCCTATCAGCAATCGGCAAATAGGCAGGAGGGTGTTGGGATTCTGAATAGCTCATATTTTTATCAGGGGAATGTGGCCTATTCTTACAGTATTGTGCCAATTAACCTATCGTTAACAACATCGCTACTTGGTAGCTATAGCTATATGCCTAATGTTCAGCGTTTGCTGATGGCTGGGCCTGTTTTTGGGGTTGGAAAATCATTCTTTGATAAGAAGTTTACCACAAGTACCAGTTTGGCCTATAATATCTCGATGAAAGATGGTGATTACACTGGAGGCGTTTATTCTATTAGGATTGGTGGGGGGTATTCGCATCAGAAGGTTCATCGGATTAGCTTCAGCTTTGCATTTGTGGGTAGGAATAATAAAGTTGATACTGTAAAGCCCAAGACGTATGAGTTTACAGGCAATTTAGGATATACATACTCTTTTGATCAAAAATAAGGTAATATGATGATAACAATGGTTCGGTAAACTTTTTGGTGTATTTTGGTGACTTGGTGATTTTGTGGCTAATAAAATTTTTGCCACCAAAACACTAAAACACAAAATATCACAAAAACAAATTTCTGTGGAACTCTGTGCAATTTTAAAATTATTACACAGAGTTCCACAGAGAAGTCACAAAGATACACAGAGAGAAAAGAGAGTAGTTTTTAGATTTAGACAACTGAGATTACAGATAATTATAGGATATACATACTCTTTTGATCAAAAATAAGGTAATATGATGATAACAATGGTTCGGTAAACTTTTTGGTGTATTTTGGTGACTTGGTGATTTTGTGGCTAATAAAATTTTTGCCACCAAAACACGAAAACACAAAATATTGCAAAAACAAATTTCTGTGGAACTCAGTGGGATTTTAAAAATATTGTTACACAGAGTTCCACAGAGAAGTCACAAAGATACACAGAGAGAAAAGAGAGTTGCTTTTAGACTTTTTAGACAACTGAATTTACAGGTAGTTTAGGATATACATAACGTGTGCTCAATGTAAGATGTCATCCTGAGTGAAGCGAAGGATCTAATTATCTATAAAACAGATGCTTCACTCCGTTCAGCATGACAAAGCAACAATCTGTTGTCGTATTGAAAGTCAAGATGTTGTACTTAGATCGAACTCACGTTACATACGCTTTTGACCAAAAATAAGGTTAATATATATGATACAACTTATTAGAAAGATATCAGTACTAATTTGCTTCTCTGGCTTGCTGTTTAGCCGGCTTGCGAGTGCCGATAATACTGAAAATGGTAATTCATTCGCGCTGGATTTAAAAAGTAAGATACCTTTCTTTAGCATCGATCAGGCAGTAATTGGAGAGGACACAACCAGTTCGAATTCAATTGATATCGATCAGATTGCAGATTCGCTTACACAGAAGGTGCTTAAAGAGAATAAGATTGTTGATTTACTTGATCCAGGTAAGGTTTACACGCTTCCAATAGGAATAGGCAAGAATATTGGCGGTCTCTACTACATCGTGGTGCTCGATGAGCTAAGATTTACGCCAACAGGCTTAACTGCAAAGGCATATATGAGCCTTTCGTTTCCCGGTTCATCAAAGAAAATAGGGCTGATGGCAGATAATGTGAAGATTGGCATTGGGGGAATTCAAGCCGCACAACTTAAGATGCTAAAGGATAAGCCGATTGATCTGCCAGGAGGAAATAGCCTACTGATAAAGGCCGATTCAACTTTTATTGAATGGGATTGTAACGGCTATAAGGGAACTCAGCTTGCCGCTAAGATATTACTTGATGAGAAAGTGTTTTTTAAAGAGAATCCAACCACAAGAACTATAATTGATGGGGCAAAGGTTAAAGGTAATATTCTATGCTCGGTAGTTGATTTTAACGATATTATGCTAAATATTTCGCTTGAACCCTTTCAGGTAAGCGGGTTGAAGGATTTTAGCTTTTACCCCAAGGAGATTGTTCTGGATTTAAGTGATACTCGTAACCCAGCATCGATAGTGTTTCCATCGGGTTACCAATCTGCTCTGTTCGATGGTTCGAACCAGAATTTATGGAGAGGTTTATATATCAACTCATTCACCCTTAAATTTCCTAAGAAATTTGCAAAGAATGGTTCTGCTCCAGCGGTTGAGGCTCGTAGATTTTTGATTGATTTTGAGGGAATAACAGGCGCAATAAGTCTCAACTACCCATTAATTAGCCTTGAACAAGGCGATTTGGGAGGTTGGAAGTTCTCAATTAACTCACTTTCCCTAGCACTCGAAAAGAACAGTATTACTGGGTTTGGGATGTCGGGCGGAATAGTGCTTCCAATCACAGAGTCAAATAAGCCGCTAAACTACAGGGCTTCAATTGATGCCAGTAAGAACTTCCTGTTTCAGGTTACACTTCCGGGAAATATCAATGCACCTCTGTTTGGTTCGGGATCGAGTTTGACAATCAATAGTAACTCTATAGTATCAGTTTCATCGAGGGATGGGGAGTTTTATCCCAAAGCGGTGCTTCATGGTAAATTGAAAATTGGAATTGAGGGTTCAGCAGGTGCATCGCTTGCCGATATTACATTTCAGGGGTTAACCATTCAACGTGTAGATCCTGTGATTGATATTCAGAGCCTTTCCATGCAATCGGGCGTAATGTCGGGCTTTCCTGTGCAGATTAATAGGATATCGCTTGAGCGAAAAAGTAAAGACTTAGGGTTACTCTTTGATGCCAGCGCAAATTTAATGGATGGCAAAATTCAGGGTGCTACATCATTTGTTGTTTGGGCAAGCAGGAGTAGTGGTAGCTGGGCGTTCAAAAGCCTTGAATTAAGAAAGATAATGGTTGATGCCAATACTGGGCCAATTAGCATAAAGGGGCAGCTTGCCAACTATAAGGATGATCAGGTTTATGGGAATGGTTTCTTTGGCTCAGTTGCAATGTCGGTAACACCAGGAATAGCCGTAAGCGCAACCGCCCAGTTTGGTAATGTTACTGGTTACAGGTACTGGTATGCCGATGCTAGCTTAACCGTTTCATCAGGGATTACCGTTTTTCCGGGCTTTGGTATTTATGGGTTTGGAGGCGGTGCATACTATCACATGCAACGCAATGTCCCTGTAACCATTGCAATGGATACAAAGGCTGATACATCAAAAGCAGTGAAACCGGGCAAAACGGACTCAGGAATTACATACACGCCGAACTCAAACATATCTCTTGGTTTAAATGCAAAGGTTATAATTGGTACGCAGCCATCGCCCAATGCATTTAACGGGAGCGTGACCTTTGGAATGGAGTTTACCCCAAGCTTCGGGTTAAGCAAGCTCTACTTCAATGGTGATGGACGGTTTATGACCGAAGTTACCAAAGATGGTAAGGATGCAAAGGTCAAGGCAAGTGTCAATATTCAATATCTACCTGAGAAAGGAGAACTATCAGGGTTTGCCGATGCATACATTAACGTAGCCAACGTAATTAAGGGGAATGGGGGGAATAATCTTGCGGGTAGAGTGGAGTTCTACTTTGCCAAATCGAAATGGCATATTTATGTAGGAACACCTACAAGTCCCGTTAGCGTTAATCTGATGAGCTCATTAGCAGCAACCAGCTACTTTATGGTGGGAACTGAGCTACCCGATTTTCCTTCGCTGCCTGAAAAGGTATCATCACTATCAAGCAAAATTAATTTCACCAATATGCGAAACGACAACCTTACCCGTTCGGGAGGTGGTTTTGCATTTGGTGCTTCTATAGTGGCTTCAACAGGGGAACAGAACTTTTTAATCTTCTATGGGAAATTTGAATTAGGAGCAGGATTCGATCTCATGCTTAAAAATTTTGGCACCGATGCCCGATGCGAAGGGTTTAGCGGCCCACTTGGAATAAATGGTTGGTATGCGCAGGGACAGGCTTGGGCTTATGTTGATGCAAATATTGGGGTAAAGGTTAAAGTGCTGCGGAAAACGCGAAAGTTTAATATTATGAGTGCTGGATTTGCCGCTGCACTGGGGGCACAACTACCTAATCCAACATATTTTGCTGGTGCGGTTGAGGCTCATTTCGCTGTGCTTGGTGGTTTGGTTAAGGGCAAATGTCACTTTGAATTCGACTACGGTACGCAGTGTAAATTGGTAAATGCAAGCGCAGTTGATGGTATTGCCGTAATTGCTGAGCTAACACCCGCTGAAGGTGGACGAGATGTTGATGTATTTATCACCCCACAGGTTGCGTTTAATATGCCCATAAACCAGCCGTTTAGTATACTCGATACCGATGGGAAAGAGAAGTCGTTTAGGGTTGCGCTCGATTACTTTAAGATACTTGATAATGATCAGGAGATTTCTACCGCCCAAAATTGGAATGATAATAATGATGTCCTTGCGTTAAAGCCTGTTGAGGTGTTGCCAGGTCAAAAGAATCTTAAGGCAAGCGTTAAGATCCATTTTCAGGTTATGGAGAGTGGCGGGGCTTGGGAAGATTATAAGGTTGCTGGCAATGTTGAAGGGGAGGAGAGGATAGTTCCTTTCACAACAGGTGAGGCACCAGATTATATCACGGAGAGTAACGTGAAGTACACCTATCCTGTAAAGAAAATGGTAAACTTCCTAAAGAATGAGTACGGAAAGAGTTACATTCAACTAAATCAAGGGGTCGATTATCTTTTCAGTAAACCCGGAAATTGGACATATTTGGCTCGATTCAAATCGGGGGGCAATACTTTGAATATGCAAATTGCCTATAATAGTGCAACCAAAAGGGTTGAACTTGATGTGCCTGCAAACCTATTGAATAGTACAATTTATCAGATGCGAATTCTTAGAGTTCCTAGTAACTCAAGCACCCTTGTTGTCGATAAAAATGTTAAGAATAACGAGAATAGCATAAATGCCGATCAATCCGTTACCACCAAGGATATTGAGGGCACGCTTAGCGAGGAGGGGTTAACCGAACTCTACTCGTTACATTTCAGAACTAGTAAGTTTAATACTTTCCTTGATAAGATGGGTAGTTTTAGTCAGGACAATAGGCAGCGGTTTGAGGGTGCTGGTATTGCTTTGCTGGCAAAATTCTTAGAAAACTCAGAACTGTTCGGCAAAATGGAAACTGAGAGCATAGTTATTGAGGCAGAGCTAGATAATATTTGGTATACGAAAAACTATAAAGACCTAATTTACACCAATTACCCATTGCGAAGTGATGTTGTAATAGATTGGCGAACACCAAATGTTGCGGGCGTTCCACCAATCAGATCGTGTAGGTTGATACAATCATCAACCCCAATTGAACTTACTCAGGAAAACATCACTACAGGTAGTTTTGCTTTTGATAATACTGTAATTCCAAGGCTTGAGTACTACCTCAGCTATTATGTAATTCAGGATTTTTGTAATCTCCGAGATCAATCGTTTAGATTTGCCGGGAAACCTGGATTCGATGCAATTATCAAATTTGATCTTGTTGGGTTTAAATCGAATGAGAATTACAATTATAAGCTGAAGTACTATGTGCCCGGATTAACTGAGCCTACATCAACATATCGCACATCAAATCATTATTTTTAGTATGAAGAAGTTAATACTTTTTATATCGATAATAATCTCCATATCTGCCATTGGGCAAAACAGTAAACCTAGCGATAGACTTCAGGTTGCAGGGTTTATTGATGGAAATATTGTGAAACTCCGATGGGCTCCCGATAATTCAATATCGTGGCAACGGGCAAATAAACTTGGCTATTCCGTTTATCGAACCGCTGTACTCAGAGATGGAAAGATTATTAATAATCGCGATAGCATCCTTTTAGGTACATTCAAACCGCTTCCTCTCGATAGATGGGAATCTTTTGCCGATAGTAGTCATTTTGCAGTAGCCGCAGAGGCTATCTATGGGAAAAACTTTGAGGTTACCACCAAGAGCAATAGTTTTATTGAGATGATAAACAAATCTCGTGAGCAGGAGAGCCGGTACTCAATGGGATTGCTCTGCGCCGATCAATCGTTTACAGTTGCCCGTATGATGGGTTTAGGCTTGGTTGACTCTACCGTCAGGACGAATGAAGTGTATCTTTACAAGGTTGCTATTGACTACCCCGATTCATTGAGAAATCAGGAAAAGGGATTTGCGTTAGTCGATTTTAAATATGGAAACTTCCTCCCACGACCTTTTGGGCTAAACTATCAGGTGGTTGAAAACAACGTGACTATAATGGTTCCCTACGAGCCATTTAAGGGCATCTACAGCTCGTTTGAACTACAACGCTCCGATGATGGCAAAATCTACCACACAATTAAAGATAAATCGTTCTACTCGCTTTCCACAACCCCAGATGACCCTAAGTACAATATCTACAGTGATACTGTGGTATCGCAAGCATCAACGGTTTACTATCGGTTGAGGGGACGAACACCCTTTGATACCTTTGGTTCATATTCCGATACGCTTTCGGTAAAAATTATGCCATCGCTCAAAGGCGAGCCGTGGATTACTGATATTAAGGAGATTGGCAATGGCAAGTTAACTATATCGTGGGATGCACCTAATTACAAAAAGGAAAACCTTAAGGGGTATATGGTGTACTCTGCGAGCAAGTACGATGGGCCCTATATTGATTATCTTAAAACGCTCGCCAATGCTGATGTTACCTCAACAACAGTTGATGCACCCGAAGGATTTGCATACTTTAGGATTGGTGCATTAGACCAATTCAACAGCCCATACATCTCGATGCCAAGGCTATACCAAGCAGTTGATTCAATTCCACCATCTGCACCCGTGGGATTATCAGGAATTTTTGATACAACAGGGGTAGTTAGTTTAAAATGGAGATATGGAAAGGAGAGAGATTTACTGGGATATCAGATGCTCTACTCTGCAAATGCCAGCTCTGAGTACTCGTTGATTGGTAAGGATTTTATTTACGATTCCACCTACAAGGCATCTTTCCCAACCGATATGCTAAACTCGGAGCTATACTTTAAAGTTGTTGCGCTCGATACCCGCTATAACACCTCCAAAGCATCAGAACCAATTAAGTTGATAAAACCCGATAAAATTCCACCAAGCGCACCAGTCATATTTGTAGATACCGATAGCACTGGATTAACAAAGATCTCTATTGCCCCAAGCAGTAGCACCGATGTTACCATGCACTATCTCTACCTCCAACCCGAAACCAACAAATCTGAGATAACGGAGATTTTTAAGGGTAGGATAACGAGCGATACCACGATTACTCTATCTCCTAATTATGGAAAAGGAGAACTATACTGTGTAGCCACCGATATCACAGGTCGTAAAGGTTATAGCAATAGAATCTCTTTTAAAGGAACGCAGAGTAATAATGAAGTTCCGTTTAACGCCGTTGCAAAGCCCTTGATTGATGATGGCTTAGTCGAATTGCTCTGGGACAAAACAAACCTTACAGGCAACATTATGATATACAGAAAGGATAACACCCACAACTATAGCCTAATTGCAACTGTTGTATCGCAATTTGCGATATTTAAAGATAGAAACGTAACCGTTAACACCAACTACACCTACAAACTCGTTGCATTTGACAGGAATGGGAAGATGATTTGGAGGGTTGTGGTTGTAAAGTATTTGTAATGACCTTTCAGAGTCTGCAAGACCTGAAAGAGTCTGTTGGGGTAATAAAAACAACATAAAAAACAAATGATTGGAGTCATGCCGATTATCACGGATTTATGTATTAACAATTTTCAGTTTTCTTTGCGTTTTAGCGACTTAGCGTTAAAATACTCAGTATTTCTCTGTGCCTCCGTGTCTCTGTGTTGTTTTTTTTGCGTCTTTGCACCTTAGCGTTTAATATATTTTTTGAAATTTGAACTTTGTCTTTTGAAATAATAATATCGAGTATGGCCTTTATAAACAATTTACTAGGAAGAAACATAAAAACTTTAGGACTACTGTTTACCATAACCCTATTAAGTTTGAGTGTTTCCCATGCCCAAACCTTCCCCGTACAGGCAAACATCCACATCGCCCCGCCATACTCCGTTTACCTTAGCCAGTACACCTCGCCCGAGCAGGAGAAGGTGATGGTCAACATCCTCCTTCGAGACCCGGTCATCACATCTCTCGACGTTAAATTCCGTTTCACCATCGAGGGAGGAGGCATCAAACTCACAACAAACCCCGCATGGAATCAACAACCATTCAGCTTAGCGGGAGGAATAGTCACCACACTTTCACAGGATATCGTTGCAGAATACCTAAAACCTCTGAACCTACTCGTTGAAGGAGTAAACCCACAGGAATTCTTCCGAAGCGGCAAGCTCCCCGAAGGGTTCTACGAATTCAAAGTTGAAGTAATAGAATACCGTAGAGGGATAACTATCTCAAATATAGGGCGAGCAGGCATTTGGCTTACCCTTAACGAAGCTCCTCGTATCGTGTTCCCGCTTGCAGGTCAGAAGGTAAAAGCAACCAACCCCCAGATGCTTAACTTCACGTGGATTCCTGGGGGTGCATCATCGCCGCTATCGAACCTTAGCACCATGTACGAGTTCACACTCGTTGAGCTGCCCGATAAAAGCATCGATCCAACAGTTGCCATAACCACTGCCAGTAATGCCAGCAAATTCGTAAAAACGCTAGATCAAACCAGCCTCTTCTATGGCCCTAGCGAAATGCCGCTAATCCCAGGAAAAACCTACGCCTTTCGGGTTAAGGCTTACAATACACAAGGATATGAACTGTTCAAGAACGGCGGTTACTCCGAGGTTCGCACCTTCACCTTTGGCGATGCCTGTAATGCCCCCGTTTCATTCTCCCTACAAAACCCAAAACAGAGTTCGTTCGATATTAACGTCTACACCGATCCATCCAATACGGCATGGAAGTCGAGATTTCGTGAAAAAAATGGCACAGCTGGCGCGGACTTGCAGTCCGTGCCAAATAATTCCGAATCCAGCTGGTCAGAGCTGAAAGCCGAAGATGGCACTAGCCTAAAATCCATCATGGGGCTAAAGCCAACCACAACCTACGAAGTACAGGTAAAAGGGCTTTGCAGCGATATCGCTAGCGATTATACCCAAACCCAGACCATCACCACCAAACCCATGGTCGATGCCAATCGATCATGTAGCAATAATCCGACCCCTTTTGCAGTGGATAATGTAGGCTCGTTAGTGCAGCTCAAAAAGAACGATATATTCCTTGCAGCCCTATTCCCCATTAAGGTAATCGATGTTAAATCGCAGGGTGGTGGTAAGTTTAGCGGGAGAGGTATAGCCACGTTACCACTGTTCAACACAGGCCTTGCCGTTACATTCGATAACGTTGGCATCAACCAGTTAATGCAACTTACATCGGGTGAGGTTAAGGTGGTGCGTGATGAGCTTAACATCACCCTCTTTGGCGATACCCCAACACCTCTCGGTGGTGGCGGTACTGGCGGAACAGGTGATAGTGGAGGCACTACTATCATCTACCCACCAATTAACGACACTATTGTAATACCAGCTGTTTACGACTCGCTGGTGGTAAACAACAATACTGTGATTATTTACCCACCCAACGGCGGATCACCTGTAACTGTTGACCTCGGCGGAAATGCCTGCACCCTTCTAGTCCCTGCCAATGGCAATATGGATAACGCCCAAATTGTATACGATGGCGCAGCACACCCTTACCGCCCTGGGCAAGGGAACATCAATAACGATGACCCGAAGAACTTCACAGGCCTGATTGCCCACTTTAAGCCAAATAATAGCTCTTTACTTGGCTTCGATACCCTGAAATACAGCGTACTGGCAAACCACTACAAGCAGCTCACCGTTGCGGGAAAGCAGCGCTACCTACCGTGGAAGGCAGTAAAGGATGGCACACCCGAAATGGTGAATCTCTGGGTAAAGCAGGGAACGGATAAGATGCCATTCTCCAACCTAAAAGTTAAGCAGATAGGAATGGGCGACCTCACCCCAAATGCAGGCGCAGGAACCCAATCACAAACCTATACGCTTTTGGGTAGCTACAAAGGATTAGAGGAATCCGTAATTGCCTACTATTCTGCCGATGGCAAAGAAAATTATGCCGGAGGGCTTTATATAGCAACCTATGAACAGAAAAAATACAAGTTATTCTTAATCCCATTTCCGGGAGTTAATATCCCTGATGATACTAAGGGACGATTGACCAACGAAATCAGCACAATCTACTCACAGGCAGTAGTATCATGGAATGTAGATATTCTGAAAGATTTTAATGGTGTTGACCTCGGTGATAATGGCCTCGACTGGGCAAATAAGGATATGCTCAGTTCCTACAACGGCGAGATGAACAGCGTGATATCCGCCTTTAAAGGTTGGAAACCTGATGTCGATCCAGATGCTTACTATCTTTTCATTGTCCCAAAATTCTCCGAGGGCAACGTTGAGGGCTTTATGCCCCGCAACCGCCGCTTTGGCTTTGTAACCCAATCGCAGCTCGATGGTCGAACCATAGCACACGAGCTAGGCCATGGTGCATTCAACCTCAAGCACACCTTTAGCCCCAGCGACTGGAACATCCAGCAGTCCACCACCGATAACCTGATGGACTATCCGTCAACAGCTGGACAAGCTGGCAAGAAGCTCTGGAAACCCCAGTGGGACTTTATCTGCAACCCCGAAATCACAACTGGGTTGTGGGATGGGATGGAAGAGGGGGCGAGTAAGGTGAATTCTAGCGAGTTCGTAAACGCTTTTCTCGAGGACTTTAGGTTTGCCTACTACAATAATAGCAATTTCATCCCCAGAACCCACTACACCCTTAGTTCTCTGGATGGTTTAAATAAGGCAGAAGTTAGCGATATCACTCTGAGCGATGGGCATCAATACAAACGCATCTATGTAGAATCGACAATTGGGGAGAGTGTTGCGGAGAAGTATTTTAAACCCTACATATTCGCTCGGGAGGAGGATGTTCAGAATTACAGCGAGATAAGATATGAGGACAAGGGGAAATGCTTAAACAAAAATGGTAATACTATTGATTGTGTGTTTAGAAGGCTTGTTATTCAAGTATCAGCGGAGGATAAGAATGTGTTTGTAAACTACATGTTCCATAGCAAGGATAAGTTGACTGCGCAGTTGGATAAGCAGGTGAGCGAATTGGAGAGTTTTAAGGATTGCAATTCATTTCAGGATGCTTTGGATAAGCTGCCGGATTGCGCTTATGAAAAGATCAGCCTTGTCAAGAGGATAGAGTTGCTGAAGTGTTTGTCTAGTGAACCAATTACCAATATAAATGATCAAACCCACATCGAAAAACTCTTACAGCTTATCCCAAGGAACGATGGATCGTATCAAATGGGCTTAATTGAAGGGCTCAGAAAGGATAACCTGTGGTACAATCTGTTATTTAAAACCCCGATGGTTTGCGATATACTTGTCGAATTCTCGAAACTGAAGTTGAATAAGGAGGCAGTCAGCAATGCCTACATCCTAAACTGGGATATCTCCAACGTTTTTGGAATAGCAAGCTATGGCGCATCGGTGGATGGGAAAGGTATAATATTTAGTATAAATGTTAACCGCTTTAAGGGTAACTCACCAATTGATGCTATTGGTGGAGATTCTTATACACTTAACAAAGAGCCGATCGATCCATTCTTCTTTATGTGGGTGAACGTAATCAATCCCAGCGGGGTTTACAGCGATGCCTCACCTGGAAAACAGGCATCCCTACCAGCACTATGCCTCGTTTACTTGCTCAAGGAGAAGGAGAAGGAGGACATAGGTAAGGCGCTCGGCGTGATGCTTGATCTTTTCGCCACTGCAACAGGAACAATAGAGATTAAGGCCGCCACGGACATAGAGCGAATTTGGAGAATTGCCCAGCTTGCCGTACCTTTAACCCATCAGGTGGTATCTGTTGAGCCTGTAAAAGCGTTCTTAGATAAGTATGAGTCAGGCAGGGAATTTACTAGTTCAATCTCCAAGTTGGACAAGGTCGTTGGCTTCCTTTCCGTAGCAGAGTTAACGGTTGCAGCCCCAGAGATATGCAATTCGGTTGTTAAATCATGGGGAAATGCGAAGAAGATCGATGGAATTCAGGGTGAGTTTGGAAGAAATTACGATGAGATTGATAATTTTGTTAATGAACTGGATGGTTTTTCAGGAACAGGGGCTTTGGTTAAGGAGGGGAGTTATTTAGACAACTTGCCAAGATACCAGCAATTATTTAGGGAAGGGGAGATTGACGAATTGTTTTCTGAGTTGAAGAAAACAACTGCTTACCCTAAAATGGGAAAAACAGTACCTCAAAACCACAGTAATCTTTATAATGAATACAAACTAAAATATCCTAACTATGATAATTATCCTTATTCAAAAGTTAATTCTGTTACAGATTTTGAATTAGAAGAAACTGGATATTTTGTTCGTATCTATGACGAAAACAATATTGTTTCAAAATGGATTTTCAGAATTGAAGATTTGCGACAATACAAAACTGTTGATGAAGTATTAGAAAATCTTGCCATTCCTTATGGAGGAGCATTTGGGAATAAGCCAACCAAAATTGCATTAGTTGAAGTGCCAGCTGGAGGACAGTTACGAAAATCGGTTGCAGGTGAACAAGAATGGAAACTTCCAAATGGCAATATTTTAAAACAAACGGGTGGTGGAATACAATATGAACTAAAAAATTATAACGATAATATGTTTCAACCTTTGGGAGATATTAATGAATTATTTAAATAACTTATGTATATTGAATTAAGGAGTATAAATCGAATTGGTGATGGAGGTAATGAAATTGTTTTACCTTCAGATATTATCAGGTATTTAGAATTTGACAATAGTGTTGCATTATTGTTGAAATCTGAAAACAATAGAAATCATTTAGTATCAGTGAAGTTTAAGTTTAATCCTAATGAATTTTATATTGCATGGAACTTTGTTTATAAATCACAGATATTATATTTAATAAAACACATTGAAGAAGGGAAGGAATACATTAAGATTAAAACTTGGGATGACATGATTTTTATATTAGATCCTGATACTGGAAATATAATATTTGAAAGTCAAACAAAAGGTTGATGTTTAATCCCCGCTAGCGCGGAGTTAACGGTTGCAGCCCCAGAGATATGTAATTCGGTTGTTAAAGCATGGGGAAATGCGAAGAAGATCGATGGAATTCAGGGCGGGCCTGGAAATAATTACGATGAAATTGATAACTTTGTTAAGGAACTGGATGATTTTTCAGGAACTGGGGCTTTGGTTAAGGGGGAGGATGAACTGACAACTTTGTTTGCTGGAGCCAGACAACGTGCTATTACTAAGTTCGGAAAGGAAGCAGAAGATCTTATTTACATCAAGTTTAACAAAGACGGTGGTGCTGCTGCTGAAATTATTAATTGTTATGGACAAGAGGGAATAGATGTTTTGAAAAAAGTAACCATCATACAGGATGCTGCAAATGAATTATTAAAAGGGAAAATAGCTTATCGGTATATTGATGGCAATTCTCCTTATTTAAATTCTTTAAAGAGTACAGGTAAAATCCCGGAAAATTCAACAAAAACTTATTTTTCATTAGATAAGTATGATAGTCAGATAAGTATGATAGTCCAATTGAGGCATCTAAAAAAATGCAACTTCCTGACAACGATGCAACTTGGAGATTAGAATTTGAGACAGAACAAATTGTTGGTAAATCTGAATTTCCTTACGCCAAACATCAAAATGCTGAATATTTAGAGCCTATTTGTCGTAGTTATCCTAATTTGCCAAATGAAGGTCAAGGCAACGGAGGAGCTACACAATTTTTAACTACAGCGGAGATTAAACTAAAACGAATGATAAACTTAAAAACAGGGGAAGTTATTCCCTTCTAATTTTATGGCATCAGCAAGGAAAAAAAGTTTAAAACTTATCATTGAGGATTTATATCATGATATTTATGGGAGAAACCCTAAAAGAAGTTGGTATGTATTAGGGAAGTTGATTAAGGATAATTATCCTAAAATTAGACCCACCTTATTACATTGGCAGGAAAAGGGTTACATAACACTAATAGAGGATAATGATAACATATTTACAGTACATCCCGATAAGTTGCCATCAAAAGAAGAATTATTGCTTTGGTTAGAAAATCTGGAATAGACCTCTGATGAGCCGAGGCTGTAAGCAAATAAACAATACATATTATGTTAGACGATCGACTATGACTGGGCTCATTTAAAGGTATAAAGATTAAATTTGTTTCAGGTAAAAGCCTGAAAGAATATATTCGACTTAGAAATGCAGCCTAAGCCGAACGGGGGAAACGGTGGTGGAACACAGTATGAATTTAATGAACAACCTCAAAATTCTTGGTTTATTGGAGAATTTGATCTTAAATAATGGTTATGATTATAGCGTATTCTGGAAATACAATAACATGGAATAAAAATTCTGAGCAGAGAATAATTATTTCACTTACATATGATATTGTATGTTTTGCAATAAATGAGAATTATATTGCAGTTATTGAAGATTGGCAATATCTTGAAGGGGAAGAAAATTTATATATTTATAACACAATGGGAAAATTACTATTTAAAGTTAAAGAAGCTCCAAATGCGTTTTCTGGAAAAGGGTATTATACATCAGTAGGATTTAAATCAGATTATATTTTGGGTGCTCATACTTTTGATTATAAATACGAGATAGATTTGAGAACAAATGAATTTATAAACGAAACTTACACAAAATAAGAAAAAGGTATGCCTTTTGATCCTAAGTTGGAAATCTCAAATAAAAATGTTTTTAGTTCTAACTAGTTTAATTAAGCATACCTACATCCATTTGTTATTAGTAGGTTGTGTCTGCCAATAGTATGTAAGCCCATATACATAACCAGTCAAGCAAAATGATTAACTTTATAGATTACGATCTTTTTTTTCCTAAGAATGAACAGTTTTTCGCAAGAGAAATAAATTATTTAATTGACTTAAAAGTTAAAGATTTTCAAAAAGTTGGAGATTTATGGAAGGCGATATGGTAAATTCTTTTTCTAATGCCAATAATTATTTAGTTGTTGATTTTTTCAGGAGAAACTTACCTAGTTATGTTTTTCTCTCGGAAACTTCACATGGCTCATATTGGGGAGTTACATACGCAGAAGGTGATATTGAAATTAGAATTGGCGGGGATATAGGTTTTGGCATTGATATTTTTATTGATAAAAAAGAATATCACTTGTGGCAGTATGATAGAAGTGTTAATAGTGCTATGGATACAACGGAAAAAAATATCTTATATCAATTAGATGTTTTAAAGAAATTCCTTAGATAACTAGATTAAAAGCGTTCCAAGATACTCCTTGTTGCGCAGAGGCCGTAGTCAAATAGCCTTCAGTTTCTATGATCTTTTCAAAACAGGTCAAACTTACTCCAACCCCATAAAAAAGGAGCTTAATCTAAGCACCTAACCAAAAATATATTCAATGCAAACAGAATAGATCTAATTCTGAATCCCAGAAAAATCTGACCATCCTGTTACATTTATGGTGTTACTATCATGATTGTAGGCGATGGTCACCTCCACCGACCGATCATCGCTTCCCCAATGGGTTATGGGAAGATTTGTAAACCCGTCGTACCCTGGTTGATCGTAAAGCATCACGGTAACATCTTGCCCGTTATCCACTCCCAATCGGTATTCAACCCATTCACCTGCAGGTATATCAAGGGTAAACAAGAAATGAGCTCCTGGAGCCAATGATTGCCCTGCAGCAAGCAGATTATTCCCCCAACTATCGGTAGGAGTGGTGTTCACCTGAACTTTACCTCTCTTCCTGATCTGTATGGTTGTTATCGTATAGGTAGATCCTGTATTATTCTTAAACTTTACATTTAGCGAACTCTTTGTTGTATCATCTTTATCCTGATTCAATAAATCTTCACAACTTGATAAAAGTAGAAAAGCGAAAAGCACTGGAAAAATAGCTATAGGTGCAAAGTGTTTTTTCATAATTCAAAATCGTTTTTGTTTAACAATATTTGCTTTGCAATATATAAAAAGAAAAGAAAAAATGGATTCTTACAAATAGTTGTTTTTATGAATTTGCATTATTAATTGATCGAAAATCAATAGTAAGAAACGAATGAACAATTATTCTAGAATCTTAAACCATTAATATTCATAGAGAGTTAAGGATGCTGACTTCACCTTTATTCTTTTAAATCCTTCCAATGTAGGTGTTATGAGCAATAGAAATAATCTTTATGTTCATAGACCCGCTGTGTCGCTAGTTTTATCAATATTAGGTTGTATATTAATGAATAATATCTATTATTAACTCTTATAATAAAAAACACCCACAACTTATCCAATTAGTAAAAAACAAAAAATAATTACTATCTTCACTCTCCCAAATAAAAAGTTGTTGAGCTAAACGAAAGCCGATAGTAGAGCAGAATTCACTAACTCTGCCCTTCAATGCGGAGATATAAATGATAGTAGAAATCATGGGCTTTAGCCCAACAAAATTTAATACAAAAATTAAAAACTAAAACATAATCACCAATGAAGAATCATCTTACCCACACCCTCATTTTTTTATCCATTATCAGCATTCTATTTAGCAGCTGCAAGAAGAAGGACGAGGCTATAGCCCCCACCGTAACTACCACTGATGTTACCGAGATAACCCAGAACACCGTTAAAAGCGGTGGCACAATAACCAGCAATGGCGGTGCGGAAATCAAAACGTATGGGGTATGCTGGAGTACCAACCACAACCCTACAGTAGATGATAGCAAAACAAGCCAGTACACAGATATATTCGTTGTTACCGCTACTGGGCTTACTGCCAATACCACCTACTATCTGAGAGCCTACGCCACCAACAGCGCAGGTACAGGCTATGGGAGCGAAGTGTCCTTTACCACCCTCGCAGCAGTGTTACCCATAGTTAAAAGCGTGTACCCTGCCAGTATAACCCAAACCACTGCACAATGTGGGGGAGATGTAACCTCCGATGGCGGTGCACCCATTACCCGTGGGGTATGCTGGAATACCAGTGAGAACCCCACAACTGCTAATAGCAAAACAACCGATGGGACTGGGGTAGGGACATTTACAAGCAACCTTACAGGCCTCACCGCCAGCACTACCTACTATGTTAGGGCATACGCCACCAACATTGCAGGAACGGCCTACAGCGATGTAATGATGGTGCGAACCATGCAGGGCACCGTTACCGATATTGATGGTAATAGCTACAAAACCGTGATAATTGGCACTCAGGAGTGGATGGCCGAGAACCTAAAGGTTACCCACTACCGCAATGGAGATCCTATTACCAACATTACCGACAACACTCAATGGGTTAATGAAAGAACACAAGGTGCATGGTGCAGCTATAACAACGATGCAGCCAATAAAACCACCTACGGTTTGCTCTATAACTTTTATGCCATTGCCGATAGCCGAGGGATATGCCCAACAGGATGGCATGTGCCTAGTGATGCTGAATGGGATATACTAATTAGTTACTTAGGTGGCGTTGATATTGCTGGTTATAAGATGAAGAAAACAGGGAATAATATTGATGCCGATAACTCTAGTGGATTTTCAGCCTTATTGGGAGGACTGCGAGAATATGATTTTGGTACTTTTTATGCATTAAATGACCGAACTTGCTGGTGGTCTAGCACAGCCATTCCGAATTATAGTAATGCATGGTCAAGGTTTATTAATAGGACAGAAAAAAGCATTCATAGAAATGGAAGCCTAGATTTTTCTGGACTATCTATTCGATGCATAAAGGATTGATGTGGTATATTGATAATATTTTTTGGATTTTTTACTTGTTTTATTTTGAAGTAATTCTTAGGAATGAAGTCTCTTATTAGCATATTTGGATTATTGCTTATTGTTTTTAATTCATTCTCTCAAAAGTACTATGTGTATTGGGAAAACCATGTTGGTTTCACTACAGGCCCATCTGGTGGTTCTCCGTATGTAACAGAGATTGATCAGGAATCTTGGAGTGTTTTAAATGGTTGCGCAGGAGGCTTGTACTCTACTCCAACCAGCGATGGAACATTTTCAATTGATGCATTACCCAAAGCCTTAAGTTATGATAGGAAATTAAGGAGTTATAGTGTTCCTGGAGGAAGGACTTCAATCCAAACTTTATCATTTCATTATCTGCATGAGATTAGCAACCTTTCGATGGGGGTTATTACAGCCTATAATATTGATGATAATACCAATCCTGGTTTTAACTGTTCTTTCTCAGGGTTGAATGTAAGTGGTGGTGTAGAGATAGGTATATCCCCTCCTCAACCTAAGTCTGTTTTAATTAAAGATTCATTGGCTAAATATGATGTTATTAGTGAACTTAAAAGAAAGACGATAACGCTAAGTATTGATTATATTGAAGGCGATTATAATACTACTAATAATCCTAAAAGCAACTTCACATACGAAATTCAATTCAGTTCAAATAATGGTTCAACATGGAATACTATTTGTTCAGGACAACCGCTTGATGGTACAGTTTCCTATACCCTTCCAGATGTGGTAAGTGGATTCAGAGATACCCTCCTTTTCCGTTCTAGGATTCACCGTACAAATGGTGTCGATCCAGTGGCCTACTCTCCTTGGAGTATACCAAAACCTTTTACTGTCTGTGATTTCCCCGATGTTACTATAACACCCACATCTCCAACATGTGTAGGTGAAAACGGGGGTACAACAACTATCCAATTCAATGTTGGACCATTCGATCCCTATTTAAAGTACATTGATATATTTTCTAAAACTACCAAAGGCGGTGAAACTTATGATGATACGCTGGTAAGCCTGTATTCAATTAAAGCAGGAGATACCTATACTTCACTTCCAATGGCTGCTGGCACTTATACTATAAAGATAAGGGCGAAAGATAAATTTTTTAAAATAATACCTACTACTTATACCATCAACCAACCCCCTGCAGCACCTGATTTTGATCAGAGTTGTCCTACCAATGTATGTGTGGGTAGTACTCAGAAATATAGCGTTACTAGTGTTGGTGCTGATTCCTATAATTGGAGTTTTCCTGCAGACTGGACAACGACAGGCACAACCAACACTGCAACTTTTGCAACTGGTAGTACATCGGGAAACATTACAGTTACCCCTAGTAATCTCTGTGGGAATGGATCTCCAAGAACTCTTGGGGTAACAGTCAATGCAAACCCAACCATCACCCTTGGTGCAATGCCCTCGGTATGCTATGGCTCCAATACCGCTACCATACCATACACAGCAACCACAGGAAGCCCAGATCGGTATAGCATTGACTTTGATGCAGTTGCTAATAATGCTGGTATTAGCGATGTTAACAATGCAACTTTGTCTTCCAATCAAATATCAATAAGCCTGCTAAATAACCTTGCAGTAGGTACTTACAACGGAACCCTGATGGTGAGAAAGAGTAGTGCAGGCTGTGTTTCTGGAAGTTATAATATTTCCGTAACGGTAAATGCGAAACCAACTATCACGTTAGGCACAATGCCTTCGGTATGCTTTGGCATCACTACTGCAAATCTACCTTACTCTACAACTACTGGGACTCCAAATACATATAGTATTGATTTTGATGTTGCTGCCAATAATGCTGGAATCAGTGATGTAGCCAATACTAGCCTGCCGTCAAGTCAAATACCAATAAGTTTACCAAATAACATTACAGCAGGTACTTACAATGGAGTCTTACAGGTGAGTAATGCTAATGGTTGTACTTCTAATGCTTATAATATTTCTGTTACAATTAATGATCTTCCCGATATTAAAATTACTGGATCTTCAAGTGCTTGTTCAGGTAGTGTTGGTAATGTATACGCTACTGAACTTGAAAAGACCAATTATACCTGGACGGTGGTTGGAGGAACAGTGACGGCTGGTGGCACTTTAGCTAGTAGTTCGGTTACAATTACATGGAATTCAGCAGGAACAGGTCATGTTAAGGTGAACTATAAAAACGGTAATGGTTGTAGTGCAATCACCCAAACAGATAAAATTGTTACAATAAATCCCTTGCCTAATAACTCCTTCACACTTAGCGATCCTATCATTTGTAACGGTCAGTCGGCGACTATTACCCAGAGTGGGAGCGAGAATGGGTTCATCTATCAACTACAGCTAGCATCCAATTCCAATAACGTAGGCGATCCAGTCACGGGTACTGGTTCACCAATCAGCTACTCGGTTAGCCCAACGAGTACATCCAATTACAAGGTTGTGGCTACCAACAATATTACAAGTTGCTCAGTTACCCTAACCGATCAATCAGCTGTCACGGTTAATCTTTTACCAACACCCACTTTAGCTGGCCCAACAATAACCTGTGCAAATATTTCTGGGAATGTTTACCAAACTGAACCCAGTATGACAGACTACCTGTGGAGCGTTTCGGGTGGTACTATTACCTCTGGTGGAACAACAAATAGCAATACTGCAACAGTAACATGGAATGCAGGGGGAGATGCTGGAACTGGTGTAGGAACTATTAGTGTGAACTATAAAAATGCTAAGGGTTGTTATGCTAGTAGTGATAAGAACCTAAATGTAACAATTAGTAATCTGTACTTTAATTCTCCAACGCTAACTCACGTTAAATGTTATGGAGGTAATAATGGGGCTATCGTAATAGTAGCAAACGGGGGTAGTGCTCCTTATACCTATACTCTAAAAAAAGGCAACACAACTGTGACCACTAATAGTACAGGGAACTTTGCTGGATTGTTTGCTGCGTCTGATTATACGGTTACTGCAACAGATATTAATTTCTGTTCGGTTACCTCAGATAATATTAGCATTAACCAACCTGCAGCAATTTCGATACTTCCCAATAGTATTACTCATGTGAATTGCTTTGGCTTTAATACGGGTGCAATATCGCCTACTGTTACTGGGGGGACAAATCCCTTGTCTTACCTATGGAGCGGGCCAAGCGGCTACTCATCTCCTTCTAAGAACATCTCTGGATTAATTGCAGGCTCCTATACAATTAAAGTTACGGATGTATATAATTGTACAAACGAATCAACTTTTGTAGTATTACAGCCGACATCCAAACTAACACTTGACACTCCCTCAATTACCCCTGTTTCATGCTTTGGCGATAGCACAGGCCAAATTTCCATTATCGCCAGTGGTGGTACTTCACCATACAGTTACAGGCTAACAGGCGGTGGTATTACCCCAAAGGTGAATGCTAATGGACTATTCACCAATCTTCCAGCAGCAAACAGCTACTCCATTACTGTAACCGATAACAATGGATGTACAGCTACTATAGGAAGTATCACATTAACCCAACCTGAACAATTCATTCTTACCGTAAGCGGCTCCAATAACCCAACCTGCCCAGGTGGCAGCGATGGTTGGGTGGAGGTAACAGTTACAGGGGGAACTCCTCCCTACTCATTTAGCAGGGATGGTAATACGTGGATACCAGCATCATCGCCGTACAGGTTTGAAACCCTTATAGCAGGTAGCTACACGTTCAGAGTAAAGGACGCAAACGGGTGCGAGGTGACAACAGCATCCTATATTGTTTCTCAACCCGATCCTATTACACCCACGGTAATAATTACCAATGTTACATGTAAAGGGGAGAGCAGTGGGAAGTTGAGCTTATCAGTAATCGGGGGAACAGGTCTGTATACCCTTACGCTTACTGGGCCAAATTCTTACAGCCAAACCATTAGTAATGTTACGCTAGCTGCAAACTTTAGCGGACTTGCTAAAGGTACTTACAACCTCATAATTGCCGATGCTGTTGGTTGCACAAAGAGCGTAGACTATGCGATTAGTGAACCCTCATTACCCCTTGCTCTTTTAACTACAAACACCATTGATCCGAGTTGTAATGGCTTTACCAATGGTCAGGTTGAACTTAGTGCCTCCGGCGGGTGGGATAGTTACAGCTATACGCTACTCCCTAACGTGGCAAACAACTCTACTGGAACATTTACTGGACTTGGTAAAGGAACATACAATTTTGAGGTAATCGATGCCTTGGGTTGTACCGCTAACGTTTCAGCGATGCTTGGTGAACCAGATATTTTGGAACTATCAACCCCAATCGTAACCAACCTGCTTTGCCATGGCGATGGAACCGGGGCAATAAGTATTTCAGCAGCAGGTGGAACATCTCCCTGCAAGTATAATTTTGGTAGCGGATTCAGCTCACAAAGCCAAGCCAGTAATTTACAGGCAAACACTTATAGCATAATCGTAAAGGATAGTAAGGGTTGTGTGGCTACAAGTCAGGCTACAGTTAACCAACCCGATACGCTCCAGCTAAATATTTACAAAAGCAACCATAACGGGGTTAACATAAAATGCTTTAATGGTAAAGATACCGTAAAGGTTGTACCTATAGGCGGAACAGCTCCCTACACTATTGCATTTAATGGGCAAAACATCAGCTGCCCAATAGGTGGTTATACTTTGCATAATTTGGCTAAAGGTAACTATGATATCACTGTAACTGATTCACATTCTTGCGCTTATAGTACAAGTTTTACGCTTACAGAACCTGCTTTATTTGCGTTGGATGTTATTGATGTCGATTCTGCGCTTTGTAACGGGACAGCCACTGGGAAAATGGATATTGCTTTGAAAGGGGGAATTCCTTCATACTCCTTTAACCTTCTGGATAGTAATGATGACCTTGTATCTCAGGGAATTGGGGTTAACCATCTGTTCACAGGGCTTGCAAGCGGAAGTTACACCATCAACGCCGTAGATGGGAATGGATGCGGATTTACCATTCAAGATATAGTTTATCAGCCAGAGCCAATCACTGTAAACTTTGATGTAACAAACGTTTCGTGCTTTGGGTACGCCGATGGCAATGCTGAGGCAAAGATCACTGGTGGAACAATCCCCTATACCTGCCGATGGGTAGGAGAGAATGGTGCGGAGATTAGCCAAACTCTCATGATTTCTGATGCCAAAGAGTTCAATTACCATTTCCTTTTAACCGATAAAAACGGCTGCTCAAGCGGGAGAGGGAGAATGGGTCAACTCGATACGTTGGTGAAAATCAGCAACCCCAAACTTCCATTATCGCTCAGTGCTAGCATTACTAAAGTGCTTTGCCATGGCGAGAGTACAGGGGAAATAAATTTTGTAGGTGTAGGTGGATGGAACAAGTACAGCTACTCAATCAATGGTGAGCCATTTTATACTAACCCAAGATATAGTGGATTAATAGCAAATGTTTATAGTTCAAGGATAAGAGACTCGCTGGGTTGTGTTGTTCAAAAAGATTTCACAGTTGAGCAGAACGATACGCTTACCTTCACCACCAGTACGCTTGATGCTACCTGCTTTGGTGGACATAACGGGCAAGTTCAAATATCTGCATTGGGCGGATCCCCAAGTTACACTTACCTAATCGATAACAAAATATTTAGCGGAGATACTACTACTCTGGGTGCTGGTAGCTACACGCTAAAGGTGAGCGATATGTATAGTTGCGTAGTTCCATCTCAAACCGTTACAATAGGAAGTCCTACACAGATTGGCTTTAGCGCAATTGTTATCAACTCCAACTGCAATAAATCCAACGGAAAAATTGAGGTTATCCCTTCGGGAGGTGTGGCTCCATATAATGTGGATTGGTATCAGGGAAACACGGTAATATTTAGTGGGAATACGATAACCAATCAACCATCGGGATTATATAATTTCAGGATAACCGATGGCAATAGCTGCATCAAGGATTTCTCGCACAATCTTCCTGATGATGGTAGCCCAACTATCACCCTAAATTCCAATATAAAAACGTTCTGCCCCGGTAGTAGCGATGGCAGCATCAACCTTAGCGTTGATCAAGGGGTTTTACCCTACAATGTATATCTGTTAAATGGGAGTACAGAGTTGGATGCAAGAAACTATCCTACCAAACCGAGCGAAATTAGTTTTACGGGTCTTAACGAAAATAAGTATTCGGTTAAAATAATTGATGGGAATGGTTGTCAGGTGATAGAGCAGTACGATGTAGAGTCACCTTTGCAAATAGCTGCTACGGCTACAACAACCAATATCGCTTGTTATAATGGAAGCAATGGATCGGCTATGCTTACCGTTAGCGGGGGGACAAGCCCATACCAGATAAAATGGGTAAACTCCTCTAACCAGCAAATTGGAACAGGGGCTAGTATCGAAAATTTATCTGCTGGGAACTACACCCACCAGGTAAACGATAGCCATGGTTGCCCACATATACCAACAAACCCAGGGGTTAGCAATAGCATAAGTATTAATGTTCCATCAGCACCTTTAAAGGCAAGCATCAACACAATCTCAAATGTATTATGTTATCGGGGTCAGGATGGTGTAGTGCAGCTTACGCCACAGGGCGGATGGGGCAACTATAGATTTTCAATTGATCTAGGAGTTTCTTGGAAAGTAAGCCCAAACTTTACGAAGCTTAAAGCAGGGGATTATAGATTTTTGCTCTCAGATAATCTTGGATGTACCGATACCATTGATGCAAAGGTTAATGACGGAACTCCTTTAAACATCAATATCGATGAACTTTATGATGTTACATGCTATGGTATTAGTACAGGTAAGTTAACCCTATCTGCATCGGGCGGTGGAGGAAGCTATAGTTTCTCCGTTAACGATGGCTTAACCTACACCTCCAACCGATACTTCACGGGTTTGGCTTATGGCGTTTACCCATTAAGAGTGAAAGATTTCAATGGGTGCGAAGGTTCCTCAAAGCAAAAAATTGAGCAACCTTTACTACTTGAGGCTTCCATAAATCAGGTAGCCAATACCGCCTGCGATAAATCCATTGGAAGCGCAACGGCAATAGCCACTGGTGGCACTTTGCCATATAGCTATCGATGGAGCAATGGGCAACTAAAAAACAAAGCGGTAAACCTTGCCTATGGCTCGTATAGCGTTGAAATTACCGATAAGAATGGGTGTAAGAATAGTACTACCACCAGCATCCAAAACCTCCCCGGACCCAAGCTAACCCTTTTATCTAAAAATGATGTAACCTGCTCGTACCTTACCAATGGTAGCATAACCACATCGCTAAGCAGCGGAACAGCACCAGTAATACTTACTTGGAGAGGAACAAATTCGAGTAATACGAGTATTAACAACCTTAAAAAGGGCATTTACACAGCCATTGCCACCGATTACTACGGCTGCCGCGATAGTGTAACCGTTAACATCGCAAAACCCGATTCGTTGATGATATCGCTTAAGAAACAATTAGACCCTCTTTGCTATGCATACAGTAATGGTATTTTGGATGTAACCTCAAATGGGGGAACATCTCCCTACACCTACCAATGGTCCAACGGTTCGCGGGTATCATCCACAGGCGAAATTCCCTCGGGAAAATATTCAGTTACCGTAACCGATAGTAAAGGTTGTGAGACAAAAACCTCCTATACCTTGGTAGATCCTCCATTGCTCAAACCTAACTTGCCCAGTTTAATCGTAATATGCTCAAATCAAACCTACTATGCCGATGCTGGTATACCCAATGCCACCTATCAGTGGTATTCCGAGAATGGATTTCAATCAACCAGTAAAACTGTCTCATTATCAAGATCTGGGATTTATAACTTGTTGGTAATTGATAGTAAGGGCTGTTCGGGCAGAGATACCCTAAACCTAGTGAAATCGGAGAACATTATTGACGCTAACTTTATGATAGCCGAAAAAGCCTCCGTTGGCGATACCCTTGTACTCATAGAGATGTCGTGGCCAATACCACAAGCCATTGAGTGGCAATATCCAGCATCATTCATGCCTATTTACCAGAACGACTATTCGGTTTACCTTGTACCTCAAATGGTAGGGAAATTTAACATTGGCCTTACTTCTTTTGTTGGCCCTTGTTCGGAGTCTGTCGAAAAGGCAATAACTATTGAACCTGCAAAAGACAGGAAAAACAAGCCCATTTCTAAGCAATCTATTATCAAAGATGTGGTAGCTTATCCCAACCCCAATCGTGGCGATTTTAGCGTTGAAATTGCCTTAAACCGCGAGTCGGATGTGCTGGTTGAGGTATACTCAACGTATGGAAAAAGGCTATTTGCTAGGAATGTAAGGGGATTAACAAGCTATAAAATTGATATTAACCTATTCCAAACCCCAGGAATCTATCTCGTTAGGATTACCGCTGGGAATGAATTTAGAAGTTTAAGGGTGGTGGTTGAATAATATTAAAGAAAAAAGTTATCCAAATTAATTCATTGAATAACTTTTTTCAATGCATTAGTTGTTCACGATAGATTTATTAGTTTTCTTAATCTAAGCAAGAACTTCCATTTGGACGACATAGACCATTACAGCAAAAAGATCCTGTAGGACATGAATAATTTGGATAACGACAAGCATAACCTCCAACAATGGATTTTTGCTCAGTTTTGCTAAGGAGTTTAACTCCTTTTAATTCTTTTAAATTTTTCATAGTAACATAAAATTAAGGTTTTATACTGAAAATAATAAGATCGTCAGTACATCGATCTTTTATAAAAAATGGATTATCGCAATTTGCGATAGTCTCAAAAATAGCCTAGGGAAATATTAGCTCCCTTCCATTATTATAACGTCAGCTCGACGTAAGAAACAATGTATTGATCTATATATCAATCAATTTGTTTTATTTGAATCAATGGAATAGTGGAAAATTGGAAAAATGGAGGGTACAAGCAAAAATCTAACCCCTTGTTCTCCATTATTCCACCATTCCAACCTTCCATCATCGCACTAAATAATTATAAATATCAGCAAATGAATATATTATTACATTTCTTGTATCGAACTCACGTTATTATAATGGGCTCAAAATGCAAATACCTTCTACGCAAACATAAGGTGCAGGGCAATACATGCCATTTGGACCCATTAAACACATTTTCTTTCCACCACTAATTCCTTGTTGCTCTTTTTTGCTGAGTAATTTTACCCCTTTTAAATTTTTCATAACAAATTAATTATAAGATTATAATATACCCTGAACTTATTTAAGACACTCAGGATTTGTGTCTATTTATTGTTAGAGAATATTTTTACTCCTTTTTTTTGTTAAATTGCTTGCATACTTTCTGTTTCTTCTTCATGAACTGATATTTGTGAATTTACTTTTTCCACTTCCTCCTCAATAATTTCGTCAATAAAATAAAGCAAATCGCTCCTGTTATACTCCTTGGGGAAAGATCTACCATTTACTAAAATCTCAGGTGTAAAGTTGATACTATGCTGATTACACCATTCCTTGGCGATAATTATTGTTTCTTTGTAGATTTGTTCGTTAGGTTCTCCCCAATTGTTTAGCCAATCGTTAGGTTTAATAGTGCTGTAAATATCATGCATAGCTTTAAGAGATACTTGCTTACCCTCTTTATTGTAAATCTCTATAAGCCTTAAAGCAATTCTTGTGTCAATTGAATTGTAATCCCCACTAACATTAAACCGAATCGTAACCTGAATATTTTTATCTTCTATTTTCAGCAGATTTTCAACCAGTTCGTGAGCCTCTTTACAAAATGAACACAGCGGATTTGTGATGACTACAATTTTAAGAAGAGGATTTTCATTATTGCCTAAAACTATTTCATTCCTGTCATTAACGGAGGTACTAATTTCATCCGATTTTTGAATTATTGATTTAAAAATATTGTAGTTTCGTTTAAACTTGAAATGCTCTATTTTCAATGCCTTTAATTCCTGCTCTTTCTTTAGTTTAGGTGAAATAAATTGCCATAACGCAAAAACTATTAGAAAATTGAAAGCCGTTAATATCACACTTCTTAAACTAAACTCAAAAACTGTATTATTCAATTCAATAAATAGCAATGAGAATGCCTGTAACCAAAGTATGGAAACTACACTCAAACAGAGTAAACACCATTTTTTAACAATTTTATATTGATAGAAGATAGAGAAAAGTGTAAATGGAATTGCAAGTAAGGTAATTAAGACTATAGAATTGTAATTTGTATTGCTGTTTACCAATGAAAACCATGTGAGGGTTAAAGAAACAAAATAGATAATTCCAATATCACTAAATTTAAGAGATCTAAAGAGGGTTGCTCCTTTTGAATTTAGTACTGCATTACAACTTGTTTTTTTATTCTGTTCAGAACAAAATTTATCTAATATCTTCGAATGTAAACCCAATTCGTGTTGTAAAATTAGTACACATATTGCAATACCTCCAAAGGATAATAGAAAATGGATTGCTTGGAACAGGTTAACCTTATAAAGTAAGAATATGAGCAGTAATGCTATTGTAATATACAAAATACATTTCGTGAAATTTGTTTTTTTTACATCTGGAGCAAGGTTCTGCTTATCGTTTTCAACACCTACGATAACACCTGTCCAAACCTCTAAAAAATCAATTTTCGAAAAAAACCTTTTTTTATTCCCATCAAAGGATAATTGGAAACCAAGACTATGCCTGCTTACCATTACAAAACCATTGTGTTCCTCGGTTTTAACAACTGCTAAGAAAGAATTAGGTAAGAGATCTAAAGTTTCTATCTCTTTAGGAACATCTAAAGCATAGTTTTCAATGGCAAAGTGATCCAACACTCCTGTTATAGAATGTAAACTCGGATAAGAAGGATGACTTAGAAGTTGAAACTCTAACTCTGGTTCATTAACTCTTATACCATTTTTTCTTAAGAGTATTATTAATAAGTTGACGATTGGTTCTTTCAAGTTGCAATATTTTAATGGTATTATTATTCGTATTAACTTGCTGATATCTAGTAAATAATATACAGCAAAAAATTTTATTCCTACCACAATCACTGTTTATCCATCTACAAGGATCAAATGGTACCTGTTTTGAAAATGGAGAAGTAGAAAAGTTCATAAAATAAAATATGTTATTCAAATTATTTCAATGTAAATATATAATAAAACAGTAAAAAAACAAATCATTCATAATAATTAATTATAATAAAAAATAATAACATTAAATATAATTAAACAATGTAATTAAAATGAGCTATTAAAATAGATAAAATATATCATAGTATATTTTAATGTGAAAAAAGTTCTTTACAGAATCAAGATTAGAAAATATTTGAATGAAAAGTAACGATTTGAATAGTTTGTTTTTTTAAAACCTTATAATCATCACTTTAACAGGATATTTGCAAGTAAAAAAGTGCCCTAGGTTGTTCATTATGAGTTAAGCAAATTTTCAGCAACTCATATTTCAACTATGAAGCGATAATTGAATCATTGGGGGGGGCATTAAAACTAATAATTTTGATGATTAATTACTCAGTTTTATGTTTTGAGATATATTGATTTAAAAAATCTATTACCATTTGTTAAAAGTGGATTAGTAAACCTTGATGGAGTTTACTGTTCTTGAATTAGTCACTTTTGTGATTGATTTCACTGCTTCACTTATAGATATAAACCTTTTGACATGATTTGATCTTTATTAGCAAGTACATTAAATACCGATTTCAATTGCAATTGATTGGACAATAAAAAATAAAACAAGTAGGGGTGAAACGTCCTCGTGAAAAATTTAATGTGTTGGACGAAAAAATGCCAAAGTCTATAGTTTTTATGATGGAATAGGATTAGGTAAAGCCAAAAAAAATATCGAAATTTGTCTTCTCTGTGTGTAAATAGATGAACTACCTAGGGCTTATTGTTAATTAATCAGTTTTTATTCAATGGGTTTTATTGATTTCTGTTGATGTTTTATTTGAATTTTCAATGGCAGAACACTTTTACAAAAGCAATAATATATAAATGATAAAAAATATTTAATTAATGTATGATTATAACGATATATTATATAAATTAAAGTAAGAATCAATCTATAAACTCACTTGTGAGCAAAACATGCATTATATCGTTTTAAGGTCTTGTAAGAATTTAAACCTAGAAAAAACGTATAAACTAGCTCAAAAAATTGCATCTTAAATCATTTTTTATATATTCGTGCCTAAGTAAAATTTACTCTACTGCAAAAACCAATACTGTGAGTTTTGTTAGCGGAGCTGTATAAAAAATGAAGTAATTTGTTTGTGTTATTTAATAGTACATACTCTAGTGAATGCTTAGTTTTGGAATTGTGGGTAAGATGGCACGTTGAGAAAAATTTCCCTTATGATAAATATTTCGAATAATACTAAGAAATGGTATGTGTTTTATACTTACCCGAAATCTGAGAGAAAGGTTTATGAATATTTACAAGGAAATAACTACGAATCATTTTTACCTTTATATTGGATTGTAAGACAGTGGAGTGATAGGAAAAAAAGGATGAAGGTGCCGTTATTTTCGGGTTACATTTTCGTAAATATTGAGAAGGACAGGATATACGAAGTTTTGAAGACTCCAAAGATCGTTCGATGTGTGACTTTCAATAGGATGCCTGCTAGCCTGAGACAGTCTGAGGTTGATAGCATCATACAAATTACAGAGAACGATTACCCTCTTGAGGTTAGTTGTGATTTAAAGGTGGGAGATCCTGTTGTAGTTTCAAAGGGAGCACTTATTGGTATGGAGGGTGTTTTGGTGGAAGAAAGGGGTAACCAAAGATTCGCTCTTAGGATAGAATCGCTGCATCAATCTATGCTAGTGAACATTCCAACAGACCATTTGGAGTTTGCTGATATTGCTGTTTAATCAGCTATACCGATAAACTTATTCCCATGTTTGCTTAATAATTGAATATTAGATCGCCATTTTTATAAACCTGGTTTGGACTTCCTAGCCTAAGGCTGATATAAAATAATCTAAATACCCTTATTGTACAATAACATCCTTGTAAATACTAAAGAGAATAGGATAATTAAGATTTATAATAATTGGTAATTGTTGTGTTACTTAAAATAAAGTACAAGTATAATTAAGTAAGATGAACATTGGTGATATTAGGTAGATTATCTTATTGAATTTATAGTGATTTTAATATTATAATAAATTGATTTTATCTTTAATTACTCTGACAAAAGCAGTGCTCTTAAATGTTAAAAAAAAACAATAACGGCCGATTAAATAATGAAACAGGAAACGAAGTTCTTACCCATTTCTGAATATCAGAAAAGATTTTTCTTAGAATGGACTTTGGCTCCTAAGGAAATCCTTTATAACGTTTCATTAGTGAATAAAATTACTGGCAATTTAAATAGAAACGCATTAAAACAGGCTTCTGAAGAAGTTATAAAATGTAATGAGGTTTTCTTTGTTCGTTATTCTAAAGATGGTGAAACCTGTTGGTATTGCGATTTTTCAATAGACGACTTTTACCAAGAATCAACCTTCGATCCAAAACAGCCATTAGAATTACAATTAAGGGAAATATTGAACCGAACATTTGATTTAACCAAAGGTGTATTGGTTAGGTTTTATTTAATTAAAAATGAAAAAGCTGACAATGAATACTATTTCATTATGTCAGGTCATCATATTATTGCGGATGCAATTCACGCATTGCAAATATCAACACAAATACAAAACGCATATAACGAATTAGTTGAAGGCAAGAACATATCATTAAATATTGATAAAACATTTACCAAAGCAGTTGAAGCCGAACAAAACATCTTAACTCAGGAGTATAAAACACAAGCACAAAAATTTTGGTTAGATTTTATTGGTGACTTTCCATTAAACGTTGAATTGCCATATCGCTCAGATGTTGATGTTTCCAACTTTAACAATTTGTTAGCAGACAAAACGGGTGAGTCAATATTTTTTGATCTTACCAAAACACAATCTGCCCAGTTAAAGGCTTATGCAAAAGAGAAAAGAACGACTCTGTTTATTGTTTTCTCAGCTTTGTACGGGTTGGTACTGTCAAAGTATTGCAATCAGGACAAACTATTGCTTAGCTACCCAGTGAATATGCGTTCGAAGGGTTTTAAAGAGGTTACAGGATGTTTCGTGAATAATGTACCCTTAAAGCTGGACTTTGCTAGAATAGATAAATTCGATGAACTTTTAGAATTATTAGGCGAGCAGCGAAAAGAGGCTAAGCATTATCAGGGCTATAGTTTAACGGATATCATTCATGATCAGCGAAAAACCAATGATCGGGAAATTAGCTCGTTTTTTAATGTGGGATTTACTCAAACTAGCCTTAATACAACCTCTTTAAAATTAAATGGGTTAGATGTTTCTCCCATCGATATCTCCTGGAATGAAAAAATTGTTAATGAGATCGGATTGCTATATGATGAGTATTCTTCAGAGGTTATTAAGTTTAGATTTGAATATAGAAAGGCTCTTTTTGATAATGACTTAATTCAAAGGTTTGTTAATTCCTTTAAAAAAGCGGTAGATGATATAATTAATTCTGGTGAATTATTAATCAAAGAATATTCATTACTAAATACTGAAGAGCATAATCAAATAATTTACCGATGGAATGAGACCGGTAAGGATTATCCAAGAGACAAAACGATTTGTCAGCTATTCCTAGAGCAGGTAGATAAATCACCTGATGATATCGCAGTGGTATGCAATGATCAGAAATTAACCTACAGTGAGCTCAACCATAAGAGTAATCAGCTAGCCAGATATATCCGAAGGAATTATAAAGAGAGGAAGGGTGCTGAACTTACACCAGATACATTAATCCCCTTGTTCATGGATAGGGGGCTGGAAGTGCTAGTTGGAATGCTGGCGGTATTGAAAGCAGGCGGTGCTTACGTTCCCATTGATATTACTTACCCTAAAAAAAGGGTTGACTATATATTGGATAATACCCAGGCAGAGATCATACTTAGTTTAAGGAAAATTGTTGAAAATCCAGATGTTGAATTGCCTCCAAATAAGGTGTTATGTATTGATTTAAAAGAACAATTGTACATAAACGAAGACAAAACCAACCTCACTTCGCTTTGTAAATCTACAGATCTTGCCTATGTGATATATACTTCGGGTACTACAGGCAATCCCAAAGGTGTATTAATAGAGCATCAATCACTAGTAAACTATGTAATCTGGGGTAGCAAAACATATGTTCGTAATGAAAAGGTCTCATTTCCTCTCTATACCTCTATTTCATTCGATTTAACGGTAACTTCAATATTCATACCACTAATCTCAGGGAATTCAATAGTTGTTTATCCAGAAAATGATAATTCATTGCCAATTGAAGATGTAATTAGAGATAACAAAATACATATACTAAAAGCTACCCCTTCCCACCTAAAAATTCTTAAAGAATCACACTTGTTTAAAAATGAGAATTATACTAGTAATATCAAGCGATTCATAGTTGGCGGTGAGTCTTTTACCACCCAATTAGCAAATGAAATTAATGATATATTCAAGGGGAATATTGAAATATATAATGAATATGGTCCAACAGAGGCAACTGTGGGTTGTATGATTTATGAATTCGATACGGAAAAGGATAAAAATGAAACAGTTCCCATCGGGATTCCGATTGATAATGCACATATTTATTTACTAGACAATAACTTAAAACCACTTCCTGTTGGAGTCGTTGGTCATATGTATATATCGGGGGATTGTTTAGCCAGAGGATATTTATTTAGGCCTGAATTGACAGGAGAAAAATTCCTTATAAACCCCTATTTTGCTGGTAAAAGAATGTATAAAACGGGAGATCTGGCAAAAAGATTGCTTAGTGGCGACATAGAGTTCATCGGCCGGTCAGACCAGCAGATCAAGGTGAACGGGTATCGGGTTGAGTTGGAGGAGATTGAGTCGTGCATCCAGAAATTTGATGGAATTAAAGGCGTTGTTGTTTTGATGTTAGAAAAAAGTGATTCATCAAAACTATGTGCGTACTATACGGCTGATGTAGAGGTTGATAGCGGGGTGTTGCGAGATTTTATGCAGAAACAGCTGCCATACTATATGATTCCATCGTTACTACAAAGGGTGGATAGAATACCATTAACTACAAATGGAAAGGTGGATAGGAATGCTTTACTCTCCCTCGATGCGCTAGAAAATCAGAGTGAATTTAGGTGTGCGGAGAATGATCTGCAAGGGCTTCTCATAAATGTATTTCAAGATGTTTTGGGTGCTAGCAATATCGGTATTGATGATAAATTCTTCGAGCTAGGGGGCGATTCAATCAAAGCGGTTCAGATAACCTCTCGATTATACGATAGGGGTTATTCGTTGAATGTAAAGGACATCCTAACGCATCAAACAATATCTCAGATTAGTATCCTCGTCGAAAAATCAGAAAAGGATTATGAGCAAGGAGTGGTGTCAGGAGAAATGATTCTTACTCCAATTAAGCACTGGTTCTTTGAGCAGAAATTTGAGAATCAGCATTTCTATAATCAGTCAGTTCTCTTGGAGTTTAAAAATAGAATAAATAAAGAAACCATTGAATTGGCGTTCAGTCACATAATTAGGCATCATGATGGATTAAGGCTAAACTATGACTTTTTAAAGAAATGCATGTTTTATGAAAATGCATACATGGAAAATCCTTTTACCATTAAGGAATACGTAATAGATGAAAATGAAGATTTAATACAAACTTGCGAAGAGATAAAATCAAGTTTTAATATTGGAAATACTTTATTGATAAAATGCGGCATACTAAGAGAGAAAGGTAAAAACGATTATTTATTGATAACTGCACATCATTTAATAATTGATGGCCTATCCTGGCGAATATTACTTGATGATTTAATTGTTATTGTAACTGCTTTAAATAATAATAGACCCATTAATCTTCCAAAGAAAACAGGAAGTTTAATAGATTGGGGAAATACTTTAGCCGAATATTCTACTTCAGATACACTATTAAAACAACATGATTATTGGAAGGAATTCGAAATTGATATTCCTCCAATTTTTCCTAAAACCCAACAAAAAGATAACTCAAAGCAAAATTTTGGAATTGCACATATTATTTTAGACCAGAATCAGACCGATTATCTTATCAAAGATGCTAATAAATCTTATAATACTGATATTCAAATTTTACTTGTAGCTGCTTTGGCTAGGACACTAAAAGAATGGACCAATAAAAGTAGTTTAGCTATTGAATTGGAAAGCCATGGTCGCAATTTGGACTACATAGATGTATCTAGAACAATAGGATGGTTTACTTCTATATACCCAATAATGATTGATGTTAAAGATGATAATTTTGAAAATCTAATTAAATCTATAAAAGAGCGAATAAGAAAAGTGCCAGATAGTGGCATTGGATATGGCATTTATAAATTTATGCAAAATAAAAAATTAGATATTAAATGTCGCAGTGATGTTAGATTTAACTATTTAGGACATTTTGGAAAAGAACTTTCAAATGATTTATTTTCATATTGTAACAGAAGTACAGGGTTAGAAATGTCGCAGAGCAATACTATTAATGTAAATCTTGAAGTTAATAGTATGATTATTAGTAATGAATTAGATGTAATGCTTTATTATAATAAAAATGTTTTTAATGATTTAGAGATTGAGAAGTTCAAAAATACCTATTTAAATAATATCGAAAACTTAATCTCTCATTTGCAGTATGATAATGACATTCATTTCACACCATCAGATTTTGATTCACTGGAAATCTCTGAAGAGGATTTATCTCTACTATTTAAGGATTAGTTATATAAAAGTATGATTTTGGATTAAGAATACAAATTTGGAAACGATCCTAAAAATTGATTTGAATATCATAGGTAATATGTTACTAAAAAAAATATAAACACATGAAAAAGGTTGCTGTAATAGGTGCAGGAGTGATGGGTTGCGATGTTGCAATTGATTTAGCCTTTTATGGATACGAAGTTATCCTTAAAGATATCAGCCCTAAAGCACTAGATAATGCAAAAGGTATAATAGAAAAGAACTTCCGATTCTTTAAAATGATGAAAAGTGATTACAAATCAGTTGAAGTTTCGAACATTCTAGAAAAAATAACATTTACATCAACTTACAGTGAATTTAAGAGTGTTGATTATATTGTCGAAAATATTAATGAAAATTTAGAAAGTAAATTAGCATTATACGCTGAACTTGATAAGGTCTGTAGTGAAAATGTGCTCTATTTTGTGAATACAAGTTGTATATCAATTACTAATATTGCATCAGCTGTAAGAAATTGTAAAAACGTAATTGGTATGCATTTTATGAATCCAGTACCTTTAAAGGAATTGGTTGAGGTTGTTAGGGGATTTCATACATCGGAAGATACCATTGGAGTGGCAAAGGAGTTTGTTAAATCGCTAAAAAAGCAATCGGTTGTAGTAAATGATTATCCGGGATTTGTTGCAAATAGATTATCACATCTATTTATGAATGAGGCTGCATTCTTAATTCAAGAGAATGTGGCTAAGCCCAATGAAGTAGATCTAATTTTCAAGAAAGGGTATGGTCATAAACTAGGACCACTTGAAACAGCAGATTTAATAGGACTGGATACAGTTGTTAACTCTTTGGATATATTATACCAAAGTTATCAGGATCCAAAATTTAGATGCTGTCCTTTGCTTAAAAAGATGGTTAATGCTGGGTTATTAGGTAGAAAATCAGGAAAAGGATTTTATGAATATTCTTGATAGAATAAATTTAATATCGTGTAATTAAATTCTTTATAATTAGAATATAAAATTGTAATTCAATGAACAAGAAAGAAGCTAAATGTATTGTTTGGGATCTTGATAATACAATTTGGGATGGTATATTATCGGAAAATAGCAATGTTTCTTTGAAACCAGAAATTGAGAATATAATTAAAGAATTAGACTCTAGGGGGATTCTACATTCAATTGCTAGTAAAAATAATTATAACGATGCAATGAATAAATTGAAAGAGTTTGATTTGGATCAATACTTTTTATATCCAGAAATACATTGGAGTACAAAATCCTCATCAATATTAAATATTCAAAAAAATATAAATATTGGTATAGATACTATCATATTTTGCGATGATCAGCCTTTTGAAAGAGATGAAGTATCTTCAGTATGCCCTGATGTTGAATGTGTGGATGCAGCAGACTATTTAAATTTATTGGACATGAATCGCCTCAAACCCAAATTCATAACAGAGGATTCAAAGAGAAGGCGATTAATGTACCAGGAAGATATACAAAGAAAGGTTGAGGAGGAGAATTTTAACGGTCCGAGCGAATTATTCTTAGCATCATTAAAGATGAAATTTATAATTTGCGAGGCGGAAGAGGAAGATCTAAATAGAGCAGAAGAGCTTACGGTTAGAACAAACCAACTAAATGCCACTGGAATAACCTACGATTATGATGATTTAAACTTTTTTAGAAAATCTAAAGACCATAAATTATTGGTTTGTGAATTAATTGATAAGTATGGATCCTATGGCAAAATAGGATTAGCATTAATTGAATTAAACAAGGAGAGTTGGCACTTAAAATTATTTTTAATGTCGTGCAGGGTTATATCTAGGGGAGTAGGTACCGTATTCTTATCCTATATTTTATTTGAGGCTAAAAAAGCAGGTGTCAAATTTTATGCAGATTTTAAAAAGACTGATAGGAATAAAATGATGTATGTTAGTTATAAGTTTGCTAATTTTAAAGAGATATCAACTGATAGTGAGGGAAATGTTGTATTTGAGAATGATTTAACCACTATTCAAAAATATCCAAATTATATTGATATTGTAATTAAAAATTAATCTTTTTACATATTCGATTGTAATTTAAAAGATTAAAGTAATAAACTTTAATAGACCAATGAAATGTATATAACAAAAAGTATTACAGGTGATATTGGTGAGAATTTTAATTGGAATGAATATTTTTCCTCAAAGTCTATGCCTTCCGATTCCCCTTCTCAAATATTTGATATCATTCAAGCGGTTAAAAAACACCTTAAAGAGGGCGGATTTAATATGACAATTGCTATGAATAGGGTTATGAATATATTATTAAAGGATATAAAAATTCATGAACCTAAAGTCTTAGAGTTAGGTGCTGCTACAGGATTTTTTACAAAATGGATAATTAGCAAGTATGGTGGCAAAGGTCTTTTAATTGATAATAATTATTCATCATATGAAGCATTTTGCAAGGACAGCAAAGTAATTCAGGATCTTATTTCATATAAAGTTGAAGATATTTTTAAGCTAAAACTTGAAGAACAATTCGATATTACTTGTAGTTTTGGGTTAATTGAACATTTTGTAGATAAAAAGGAGGTATTGGATGTTCATAAAAAATATTTAAAAAATGATGCACTATCAATAATAATAGTCCCTTTAGATAGTCCACTTACCAGAACATTTTTTGAGGTACACCCTGAACTTAACCTTGGTTATAGAGAATTACTAACCGAATCAGAATTTACCAGTATATTGAGTTGTAATGGATTTCAGGTTATAAATACTGCTATTACTTCAGGATATGTTTATGATTTTATTGCAGCTGCATGTAAAGCCAATAACTAATAAATGATTAATTAATAGATAATTAAAATGGAGATCAAAACTAAGATTAGAAATTTTATTAAGGCGAACTTAATAATTTTTGACGATGACGTTGAATTTACTGATAGTGATAACATTTTTGAAATGGGATTTGTAAATTCTTTGTTTGCTATGAAATTATTAAATTACATTGAAACTGAGTTTAAAATATCCATTGATAATAGTGAAATGGAAATATCAAATTTCAGTTCTGTAAACAACATTGAGAGACTCATTGAAAAACTTAATAAGTAAATATGGATACTTTAGATTTGCAACTGCAATTCTTATTGGAGGCAGAGCAATTTGCTAATGTAGAAATCCGCCCTTTTGCTTCACAATTCGAAGAAAATGAATGTCTCCCAAAGGAGTTAATAAAAAAAATGGCCGAAAAGGGGTATCTGGGTAGCTGTTTCCCTCAAAAGTATGGAGGACAGGGATTGAATGCCGTTAATTATGGTAGGTTAACAGAGATAATAGGTAAAGCAGATCCTTCTGTTCGCGGATTACTAACGGTAAATACCTCATTAATTGGTGAGGCAATTATTAAATTTGGAACAGAGGATCAGAAAGATAAATGGTTACCTGCTATTTCTAAAGGCGAAAGAATAGGTGCATTTGCTTTAACAGAACCTGAAGTTGGAAGTGATGCAAGAAATATAAAAACAAGTTATAAGAAGATAGGAAGCAAGTACGTTTTAAATGGTAAAAAGAAATGGATTACACTAGGTGATATAGCTGATTTTTTTATTGTTATAGCCTCAAATGGTTCAAGTGTAACAGCATTTATTGTTGAGAGAGAAAATGGCGTGATAACGAAACCTATTAAAGGATTACTTGCTGGAAGAGCTGCTCATGTTGCTGAAGTTGAGCTAAATAATGTAGAGGTTGGTGAAGAGTCTATTCTTGGAAAAGAGGGAAATGGATTTTCGTATATAGTATCAACTTCTCTTGATTATGGACGTTATAGTATAGCATGGGCTGGTTTAGCGATAGCTCAAGAGGCATTAGATGCGATGGTTTTATATGCAAGAGATAGGATCCAATTTGGGAAAAAAATATATACCTACCAGCTAATTCAAAAAATAATAGCAGATTCATTAACGGATATTCATGCTGCTCGTGCATTGTGCATAAATGCAGGGGAGATGAGAGATCAAAGAGCTCATGATGCTATTATGCAAACGACTATAGCAAAATATTTCACATCAAAAATTGCAATGACCATAGCGGTTGATGCTGTTCAACTTCATGGGGGGAATGGATGTTGTAATAAATATCCTGTTGAGAGATTGTTTAGAGAAGCTAAAATTTTAGAGATTATTGAAGGCTCCTCACAGATGCAGGTTGAAATAATCTCAAAGTATGGATTGCGAAAATACTATAAAATATAATATGTTTAACATTTACCTATTTATAGCTAAGTCAATCTACTACATCAATTTTGTTTTGATTTTTTCAAATTAATAAGAAAGATAATTTGAAAAAGAATAGTAGTAGTTTCATTAAATTACTTTCTTCTTGTTCTTCCTACACACCATACCGAAAATATTTCTATTAAATTAGACAATTGATGTTTTATAAAAAAACTTTGGTTGATATTCTGAAATTATTAAGTCATTAACAACCTTACCTAAAAATGGATGATAAATTATTTGCCAAACAACTAAAAAAACCTACGGGTAATATTGGCAAACATGTTGGGAATGTAATGAACGATATAAACTTGTTCATGAATTCTTTTACATTTAAAAGTATGAATATTAAAAATAATGATAGAATACTCGAAGTTGGTTTTGGTAATGGTAAATTCATTCAGAATATATTAGAAAAGGCCGATAATGTTACCTATAAAGGTATTGAACTATCAGAAACTATGATAGAAGAGGCAATAATTAGAAATCAATCCTTAATCAATAGCGGAATTGTTGAATTAAAATTGGCTAATGTATATAACATACCATTTGAAAAAGAAACATTTGACAAAGTGGTTACAATTAACACAATATATTTTTTTGAAAATATTGATGCTGCAATCAAAGAAATAAGCAGAGTTCTTATAAAAAATGGTAGTTTATGTATCTCAATAAGAACAAAAGAAAAATTTCAAAATGTCAGTTTTTCTCAATATCTTACTAACCTTTTTGATTATAATGAGCTCGAAAGCATATTATTAAGTAATGGATTTGAAAATATAAAGAAGGAGTATTGTATTGAACCGAACTCAGAGAACAAACTTGATGTACTTTGTATATTAGCAAATAAGAGAGTAGAATAGAAGCCTAAAAGATTTAGTTAAAATATTAATTCTAAACCGTAAGTAATATGATTAAAAACTATTTTACAACAGCTTTTCGGAATATATTAAAATTTCGATTTCATTCTGCGATAAACTTTATTGGTATTGCAATTGGAATGGCTGCCTCATTACTGATTTTTATTTGGATTAAATATGAAATGAGTTTCGATAAATTTCATAAACAACTCGATAATATATATCAAGTATCAATAGTATGGCATACTCAGAATAGGGAGTTGGAATCATTCGATACAAACTATGCTTTAGCACCTGTTCTTAAAGATAAATTTGCGGATGTTGTTGAATCGTCAAGTTATGAACGAATTCGGATGCGAATAAAAATAACATCAAATGAAGAATTAAAAACATTTTATGAAGACGATCTAATTTTTACAACCCCATCTCTTTTTAAGATATTTAACTTTCCTGTACTTACTGGCGATTATGAAAAACAATTACTAGCTCCAAATGTTGTATTCCTAACAAAACATATAGCCTTAAAATACTTTGGTAGTCTTGATGTTATTGGTAAAAGTATTTCAATGGGGTCTGCGGATTATCCTGATGCAAATTATACTATTGGAGGAATATTAGAAGATTGTCCTGAAAATTCTTCAATAAAATTTAACATTGTAGCATCCTATAAAACTCTTGATGGTCTATTTCAAAGATTCGTTGAAAATTGGCATGGTGAATATGGTGATACTTATATAAAACTTAGGGATGGAGTTAATATAAAGGACTTTAATAAAAGAATAAGTGAATTTTACCAAACGTTACAACAACCTGGTGTTATTAAATCATTAAAAGTCTATCCATTTAAAAGAATTCATTTGTTCACACCTCGTGGCGCTGGAAATATTCAAAGTATTTTAATATTTATAATGATAGGAGTGTTCATTTTAGCAAGTGCTTGTATTAACTATATAAACATGTCTATAGTACAATCAATTTCTCGAATGAAGGAAATTGGTGTAAGAAAAGTTAATGGTGCTGGGAAAATGCAAATAATAAAACAATTTATTACAGAATCCTTTTTATTATCTTTTGTCGCTATTCTATTAGCCATACTGTTAATCCGTCTTTTTATGCCAGTATTTAATGAGTTAACGGGTATTAATTTTAATATACTTAATAGGATAGACGTATATTTTTATTTATTTATTATTGCACTAATCACTAGTATTGGTGCAGGATCGTATCCTGCGTTTTACTTATCTTCTGTTAATGTAATCAAATCATTTAATAATACTACTGCATCGAAAAGTACATTAAGAATGTTTTTAGTAATTGTACAATTTATTACTTCCATTGTTTTAATTGTAAGCTCTGTTATTGTTACACAACAGTTGAACTACATTAAAAACAAAGATTTAGGAATAAATACCAAAAATGTCATTGCTTTTCCGTTGACGGGAGATAGAAGGAATTATGATTATTTTAAAGCCCAACTTTTAAAGGAAGAGGGTGTACTTACTGTTACATCCGCATTTTTCTTGCCTAATAATATTGAACTTTCAGATAATCAAGTTGAAATATATGGACGATCGGATATCCAAAATGTAAACGTGAATTTCAATTGTGTAAATTATGATTACATAGAAACAATGGATATAAAATTAGAGCAAGGTCGTGCTTTTTCAAAAGACTATGCAAGTGATGAGCGAAGTGCTATATTAAATCGCAAAGCTGTTGAACTATTAAATTTGAAAAATCCTATAGGCCAGAGATTTAAAGTTTGGGGATGGTATGAAGGTACTATAATTGGAGTGTCTGATAATTTCCATTTTGAATCTCTTAAAAATAATATAAAACCCATATTTTTAGTTAAAGGTATTGAAATTCAATTTGATAATATTTTGATTAAAATATCTCCAAATAATATACCTCGAACCATTAAAAAGATTGAAGAAACCTGGAAAAAATTGAACCCTGAATATCCGTTTGTCTATTCATTTATTGATCAAAAATTCGAGGAAATGTATAAATCTGAACAAAGAATGGGAAAAATATTTAGCTATTTTACTTTTATAGCAATTATAATATCATGCCTTGGATTATTTGGTCTGGCATCTTTATTATCCGTCCAAAGAGCAAAAGAAGTGGGTATTAGAAAAGTTTTAGGGGCTAGTGTTGGAAGAATTACAACCATTATGACAATGAGGTTCGTTAAATGGGTTGTTATTGCAAATATACTGGCTATACCAATTGCATATTATTTTATGAATAAATGGTTACAATCATTTTACTATAAAATTAGCATAAGTATATGGGTATTTATTATTGCTATTATAGTTTCAATATCTATAGCAGTAATTTCAGTAATATTCCATACCCTGCGATCTGCCAATGTAAACCCGGTTAATGTGTTAAGCCAGGAGTAATTAAAAAAACACATTATTTATCTTAAAAGTTTAATTATTATATAATAATTAAATTCTATAAGGACATTCAACTTGGTTTGGTGAAATTCTTTGATGAGTTCCATTTTAGATGGTCATATTTTTTGTTTGCAGTTTGGCTATTATGTAAACAATAGTGTTGATTAAATAATAGTGTTTATTAATTCTAATCGGAGGAGCATCATATCTATTTTCATAAACAAGATTTGCACAATAATTATTTAAATTATATTATTTAGAAAATATAGTTTTCCTAGATTTTGAAATGAGTACAAATATCAAAATAGAAAAAACTAATATCGAAGATATATATGGATTAACTTCTTTACAGGAGGGAATGCTTTACTATTACCTCAAGAGTAAAGAAGAAAAAGCCTATTTTGTTCAATTATCATTAGATATTATTGGTTCTGTTGATATCGATTTATTATCGAAAGCATGGCAACATGTTGTTGAGACAAATGAGGTATTAAGAACAATTTTTAGATGGGAAAATATAAGTAAATCTATTCAGATTGTATTAAAAAAGTCAAAATGTGATATATTATTTGTTGATTTATCATTTCACGATTCAAATTATAGAAACCAAGAATTTGAAAAAGTATTAATTAAGGATTATGAAGAATCTGTAAAACTCGACGAAAACCCAATTAAACTAACCCTATGTAAAATAGGAGAGAGTAATTTTAAATTAATTATTAGTAATCATCATATTTTATATGATGGCTGGAGTAATGGTTTAATTATTAGTGAATTAATAAATAATTATGAAGCTTTAATAAGAGGAGAAATAATTAAGCAAATAAGTAAAACTAGATTTAAAGAGTTCATAAAAATAAACAATTTAAAATCTTCAATTGAATTAAATTATTGGAAGAACTATTTAAATGACTATAGTGATTTTAAGACAATTCAAACAAAAAATAGTATTTTAAATGCAAATACTAATGAGATAATTAAAATATCCATTGGAGAGGAGAGTAAGCAACTACTAAAGAATATTTGCGATAATAATAATGTCACAATAGCCGATATACTCTATACCTCATGGGGAATATTATTAAACCGATATTCAGGGAAAAATGATATTCTTTTTGGCACAACCATATCTGGGAGGAATGTAAAGCTCAAAGGGATTGAAAATATGGTTGGGCTATTTATAAATACAATTCCTTTAAGGTTAAATATATTATCAAATCAAAGTATATTAGATGTCATTAACGAAATTTCTGCGAAAATACGAGAAAGAGAAAAATATGAGAATGTCCCATTACAATCAATACTAGAAGTTTCCGGATTAAAAGGAGAGGATATTTTTGAATCAATATTTGTTATTGAGAACTATCCGATAAGTAAAACTAGTTTAAGTGATAATTTTGTAATTAACTCTTATTCTATTAGAGAGTCAACTAACTATAAGTTAACAATTAGTGTACTGCTAGGTGAGAAAATTGAAATATGTTTTAAATATTCCCCACGGAATTTTGAGAGAATATTGATCGAGAACATCTCAAAACATTTCTTAAAGATAGTTGATTATATTATTAATAGTAACGATACTATTATAGAAGATCTGAACGTACTTTCGGATTCAGAGAAAAAGCAACTTTTATTTGAATTTAATAATACTAATTCAGAGTATCCAAGGGAAAAAACGCTATACCAACTATTCGATGATAATGCTGCAAGATTCCCGGACAGGGTAGCCGTTGTTTACAATGATTGCTATTTAACCTTTAAGGATCTAAAAGCGAAATCGAACCAAGTGGCAAAGTTACTTGGAACATATGGCTTCCAAAAGAATTGTTGTATAGGTTTGGCTGTTGATAGATCTGTTGAGATGATCATAGGCATTCTGGGAATATCTAAATCTGGGGGAGCCTATTTGCCAATTGATCCAACGTATCCCCAAAAAAGAATAGAATACATAAAAAAAGACGCAAGTATAGATATTACTTTAACTCAGAGCAAATTCCAAAATAAGGTTGAAGGTATAGAGCATAAAATATATTTAGACTCTCCATCCATCTTTGCAGGAGAACAGACGGGTGTGGCAATAGACGCTGAGAAGGGCGAGTATGCATATATTATTTATACCTCTGGCTCAACTGGAGAACCTAAGGGAGTTTTGGTTGGGCATAAGGGTGTTGTCAATTTAATATATTCAATAGATAAAGATGTTTACAGTTTAAAGCCTGAAGTTCAAAATGTTTCTCTTGTTTCTCCCATATTTTTTGATGCATCTGTAAAACAAATATTTCCATCACTCGCTCTAGGTCAGTGTTTAATTATTGTTCCTGAAGAATTACGTACAGAGGCTAAAGGACTTTTAGAGTATTATGCACGTAATAATGTAAATGTTGTGGATGGTACTCCAATGCACCTACAAATGATGTTGCAATTTAGGGATGAACTTGAAAAATTGAAAAGTGTCAGAAATTTTCTCATAGGAGGCGAGGAACTTAAATTGGAGATTATAAATGAATTATTTAATTCATTAAAAGGGATTAATTTCAATATATTAAATGTTTATGGACCAACTGAGGGTACTGATATTACAAGCATATTCAAGTATAGTAGAGAAAATATAGGTGATTATGAGTCGGTTGTTACAGTTGGAAAACCCATATCTAATGTACAAACCTTAATTCTTGATTCACATTTTAGACCTCAACCACTTGGTGTATTCGGGGAACTTTGTGTAAGTGGTGATAATCTATCTTATGGATATTTAAATAACCCAGAATTAACATTTAAAAAATTTGTGGAAAACCCCTTTGAAAAAGGGGGTAAAATGTTTAGAACTGCTGATTTGGCAAGATGGTTGCCCGATGGGAACATTGAACTATTAGGACGCATTGATAATCAAGTAAAAATAAGGGGTTATAGGATAGAACTGGGAGAGATTGAAAACGTGTTAATCAAGAATTCAGAGGTAAAATCCTGTGTTGTAAGTGTTTATCAAAATAATGTCGATAAATATCTTTGTGCATATATAGTTGCTTCTAAGGGCTTTGATGTTGATAATTTACGAAACAACCTAATTGGTCAACTACCCGAATATATGATTCCTACATATTTTGTAAGGTTAGATGAACTCCCTCTTACTAATAATGGAAAAGTAAATCGAAGAGCCCTCCCTTCACCTGAAATTGTAGCAGGTAATAATTATGTTGCTCCATCAAATGATATTGAGGTTAGATTGGCTAATATCTGGTCTGAAATTTTGAATATACCATACGAATCAATTAGCGTTAATGCAAACTTCTTCCATATAGGAGGACATTCACTAAAAGCAATGGCATTAACTTCTAAAATAAATAAGGAGTTCAATGTAAAAATAAAATTATCCGAGATATTTAGTCAACCAACATTAAAAGGAGTTGCAGATACAATTCATAGAACCCATAGGGAGGTTTATAAGATTATTCATAAAGTTGAGAAAAAAGAGTATTATAACTTATCATCGGCTCAAAAAAGAATATTTGTTATTCAGAAAATGAATGGCTCAACCAATATCTTTAATATTCATGCAGCATTTAAACTCGAAGGAAAGTTGAACATAGATATTCTTGAGGAGTCATTAAAAAGCATAATTAAAAGGCATGAAGCATTAAGAACATCATTTGTAATAGCCGATGGCAATCCCGTTCAAAGAATACATGATTTTGTTGATTTTAAAATAGAGTACGATAATATTCAAAATGAAGATAAAATAAATCATCGAGTTGTTGATTTTATTAAACCCTTTGACTTTTCAAAGCCCCCATTGTTAAGAGTTTTGTTAATTAAAATGGAGGATGAAAAGTTTATCCTTGTAGTAGATATTCACCATATCATCTCTGATGGAGTGACCTCAGAAATAATTGCGAATGAATGGTTAAAACTTTATGAGGGCAGTAATATTGCAGAGCCTATATTCCAATATAAAGATTTTTCTGAATGGCAGAATAGTAAGTATTATAAAGAGTTAATTAAAAAGCAAGAAGATTTTTGGCTGAACGAGTATAAGATATTACCTCCTTTAATTGATCTTCCTTTGGATTATAAAAGAGGCGAAGTGAATAAATATCAAGGTAACTTTATTGAATGGACTATAAATAAAGAGGTAACCAAAAAAATTAATAATTTGATTGTAAAGTCAGAGGCAACAATGTTTACGGTTTTACTATCAGTTTACTATGTTTTAGTTTATAAATACACTAATATAAAAGATATTGTAATTGGTTTTCCTGTTACAGGCAGGAATGAAAACTCATTTAATAACACTCTAGGGATGTTTGTTAATATGTTAGCCATCCGCAATAGAATAGATGGTAACTGGAAATATTTAGTGTTCCTTGAAGCAGTTAAGAAGAGAGTTTTAAATGCTTTGGAAAATCAAGAATATCCGTTTGATGAATTAGTAAATAGGTTGGGACTGACTGGGGCAGTTGATAGAAATCCACTATTTAATATTGTGCTTGCGTTACAGAATATGGATAAATCAGCGAGAAAAAATTCATCCTTTGAGCTTACTCCATATAACATATTAAATACTTCAGCTAAATTCGACTTAACTTTAAGCGTTACCGAACAAGGGGAGGAACTTCAAATGTATTTAGAATACTCAACCCAACTATTTAATAAAGCAAGAATAGAACAATTTCAGATTCATTTCACGGAAATATTAACTCAGGTAATAGAAGCAGATGTTATAATTGATGAGATACAATTTTCTGGCATCTTACCAAAGATTAAGACTAAGGATATTGCTGTTGATACAGTCGATTTCAATTTTTAAAACTGCTTCTAAAAAACAATTAATTATTAAAATATAAGTTTGTCTATTTTGATAATAGAATCAATTCAATTTACATTAATAATTCATTAACTACCTCATTAATAGTGCCATTTTTTGATATAATGAAAAAAGCACTTGCGCTTCTTACAATTTTGAAACACGGATATTTAAATAAGAAAAAATACCTATATGCCTAATCCAAATTATCAGAAAGTACTACTTCTGATGCCCCCCTATTGGGATCCATTGATTCCACCTCAAGGTATTGCTACCATAAAAAGGATGCTTGAGAAAAATAATTTCAATGTAAAAACCATTGACTTGAATATAGATAGTCAGGTCAAAAAATGCTATGAAGATTATTTTGATTGTATAAGAATAATGATTCCAGAGAGTAACTGGGGTAATTTGTATAACATAGGACATGATGTATTACAGAATCATATGTTAGCCTTTGTTAATATTACAGATTACGATGAGTATATCGCTTTGGTTGAGGAAATTGTTTATCATACATTTTTTATCTATCCGAGCAGGGAAGAGTTAATTAATCTTGATGAGATTATTAAAAATTTCTTCTCCTACCTGAAAAAGTATATAGACTCAATTGTGAAAGATTTTAACCCGGGGGTATTTGGGTGTACTGTTAATAAAACACAATTTCCGGCGGCACTATATATGTTTAAAACTGTAAAGGAAATTAATAGTAGTATATTAACCTGCATGGGAGGTGGCATTTTTTCAGACTCTATGGTTGTTGGCTCTCCTAACTATGAAAATATGCTTAAGTATACTGAATCATTTATTGATAAAATAGTATTAGGAAGAGGTGAAATATTACTGTTAAAGATATTAAACGGGGAATTTGAGAACTCCAAAAGAGTATTTTCAAAGGCTGATTTAAGTGAAAGTGATGTGCAAAAATATAAAGCAGACATACCTGATTTATCAGATTTTGATCTGAACTACTATTTGTATGTGGCTGCTACAGCATCCTTTAGCTGCCCATTTCAATGTAGTTTTTGTACTGCCTCAAAGTATTTTGGAGAGTATATAAAGAGAGATATAAATATAGTGGTTGATGATATTTCAAGAATAAAATCAACTTATGGAAAACAGATTTTCTTTATGACTGATGCTTTATTAAATCCAGTTGTAGATGATCTTTCCAGAGAGTTGATCAGACAAAAACTTTACGTTTATATGGATAGTTATTTGCGGGTTGATCCGGGAGTTAATCAGCAAAATACAATTAGTTGGAGAAAAGGAGGATTATACAGGGTGAGGTTGGGTGTTGAAAGTGGTTCTCAGCGAGTACTGAATATAATGGGGAAAAGTATTACAATAGAGCAAACCCGAAATACACTAAAGAATTTGGCAATTGCTGGAATTAAAACAACAACCTACTGGGTTATTGGCCACCCAGAGGAAACAGAAGAGGATTTCCAGTTAACACTTGATCTGATAAGTGAATGTAAAAATTACATCTATCAAGCAGAATGTAATCCATTTAACTACTCATATTACGGACAAGTATCTTCCGATAAATGGGCAAGTATGCAGACGTTACTGTACCCAGAACATGGGAAGAAAATGTTATCGATGCTCCAAACATGGGTACTAAACTGTGAGCCTACAAGGGATAAAACTTTTGATAGAATTTTCAGGTTTACACAGCATTGTAAAAAAATAGGATTACCTAATCCATACTCACTTAACGAAATATATAAAGCGGATAAGAGATGGCAAGGTCTTCATAGAAATGCTGTTCCAGCATTGTATGATATAATTAGCAATAGCGTTAATCATGAAGAGGATAGAGAAAATGTTAAATTAGTACAGTTTGTTCAAACAGAGAACGAGAATATTGTAGAATTCAATTTTTAGTATGGAAATGGAAAAAAATAATAATACCCAGCCAACAGTTTCAGATAGGGAAGTTATTAACGAACAACTTTTCTGGAATAAAATGTTCGATAATTTCTCGGAAAGAATAGTTATTCCCTATGATAATTTTGATGTATTAAATGACTGTAATTATAAAGAGGTTGAGTTTGAATTTGAAAAGGAAAGCTCAGAGCGACTTATCTCTATGAGCAGTAATTCGGATCTTGCTTTACAAATTATTCTTAACGCGTTTGTCATTACTCTTCTTCAAAAATATACATCAAGTAAAGATTTGGTAATAGGAACAACTATTGATAAGCAGGATTTCGAAGGTGAGTTTATTAATACGGTATTACCATTACGTGTGAGGTTTGATTCGAAATTTACATTTAAAAATTTAATTCTTGAGTGCAGAAAAACAATTCTAGAATGTAAAAAAAATCAAAACTACCCGATTGATTCTCTTCTTTATGAATTAAAACTTCAACGCACAGAATCATATTTTCCTTTGTTTGATATTGGTGTTATTTTAAAGAATATTCAAGAGGAATCATATCTTAAAGGGATCTATCCTGGTGTTATTTTTATTTTTAATAGAAAGGAATCTTCTATCCAAATAACTATTAAGTATAATTCATATTTGTACAACGAGTCAAAAATATTTGCAATCAAGGAAAATGTCACTTCTTTAATGACTAATTTAATTTTTGATGTAAATAAACCCCTCAGCAACATATCTTTATTTTCGAAAGAAAGAACTAAAGAACTTCTTAATAAATACAGTAATAAAGCAGATGTTGGAATAAAATGTGAAACCATCCATTTTCTATTTGAAAATCAGGTCAAGAATAATCCGGATAGGGTTGCCATAATTTATGAGGATAAGCAGATAACATATCGTGAGTTAAATACAAAAGCAAATATCATTGCAAAAACCTTGCAGGAAAAGGGGCTTGAAAAAGGTGAAATAGTTGGGCTTGTGTTAAATCGTTCAATTGAAATGATAATTGGAATGTTGTCAGTGATAAAGGCCGGAGGTGTTTATTTGCCTATAGATATTGAAGCGCCTATTAATCGAAAGATTATGATGCTGAACGATTGTAGCGTGAAATTATTAATATCAAATATTGAAATTGACGAAAAACTATCTAATAATTATAATATTACAAGCCTCAATAATATTGAATCAATTACGGATCAATACGCAGATAATTTTGTAAGCATTCACGATCCAAACGAGGCGGCATATATCCTGTATACATCTGGTTCAACGGGTAAACCTAAAGGAGTAGTTATAAATCAAAACTCTGTAGTAAATCAGATAAGTTGGAGGAAAAAATATTTTAACTTAAACGAAAAAGACATAATTCTACAAATATTTTCATACTATTTTGATGGTTCAGTTACCGATATTTTCTCTTCACTGATAAGTGGTTCAACATTAGCAATTGTTCCTGCTGAGAATCGTTTTAATTACGATTTTATTGATAAGATGATTAAAAGACTAGGTATAACCTATACCATAATGGTTCCTCAGCTCTATAAAGCTTGTTTAGACAATTTAACAGAGCCTCCGAAAACGTTAAGAACTGTAATAATTGCCGCAGACAAACCTGCGGTTGATTTGTCTAAGCAACATTTTAATAAGCATGCGGATGTTAAATTATATAATGAATATGGACCAACTGAAAACTGCGTTGTAACTACTGTATACAATATTACAGGAGATGAAATATTTATTGGTAACGAAATTTTTAATTGTAAATGCTATATCTGCAATGATGATCTAAATCTTTTACCTGCCGATTTTTCAGGCGAACTTGTAATTTCAGGTAAAGGTGTTGCACGTGGATATTTAAATCAACCCGAATTAACTGCTTCGAAATTTATTAAAAACGAAAATTTTGAAGAAATTGTCTATGCAACTGGAGATCTTGCTAGGAGAACAACCCTTGGGATGCTTGATTTTATAGGGAGAAAAGATCATCAGGTGAAAATTAGAGGGATTAGAATTGAACTGGGCGAAATAGAAAGTTTACTTGCAAAACATCCATCTATAAAGGAATCTGTCTTAGTTGCGAAAGATGATAATAACGATAAAAAGTTGACGGCATATATTGTAGCAAATAAAGTTTTAGCTGTTGACGAAATTAGAGAATATCTTCTTGAATCGTTACCTGAGTATATGGTTCCATATAATTTTGTGTTTCTCGACGAAATGCCATTGTCAAGCATCGGTAAAGTTGATATCAAGGCATTGCTTCAATTGGATACAAATAACGATCAACTCGTTGTTAAACCTAAAACAGAAATTGAACAAAAATTGGTTGCTATCTGGTCTGAGATTTTAAAGATAGATTATGATAAAATCAGTGTTGATAAAAGTTTTTTTGAGTATGGAGGTAACTCCTTAAACTCAGTCACACTAATTTCTAAGATTCACAATGATTTAAATGTGGAAATAAAACTCGTGGATTTTTTTAAAAATCAAACAGTTCTAAAACTTTCTGAGATGATTGAAGCCTTATCGATAAGTTTTGATGAGATCAAGATTGAGCGGGGAAATGTAAAAAGAATTACAATATGAAACACCCATGTAAGGCAGCTTACAAAAACACAGATGAACAAAACATGGGTGTTTGCCTTCGGCGAGCCCTTCGGTGTTCATCCGCTCGGTAATGATTGTTAGAATATAAATGTAATGAATTGGTAATTAACTAATTATATATTTTGTACGAATGAAAGTTGCAAATCTTATTATTAAATTATATAAGTTGGGTATAAAAATTCAACTTATCGATGAAAATTTAGATATTGAAGCTAATGAAGGCGTTTTGACCGAAGAGCTAATTGGCGAAATAACTAAGAATAAGAAGGAGATTATCTCTTTTTTAAAAAAGCAGCAAAGTAAAAATGAGCAACTATCTATAATAAATACTGAGAAAAGAGATTATTACTCTTTATCTTCGGCTCAAAGAAGGTTGTATGTTTTGAATCAACAAGATAAGAATAGCACTGCTTATAATTTAACCAGTATAATATCATTACCAAAAGATTACCAGAAGAACAAAATTGAAAACGCCCTAATAGAATTAATCAAACGACATGATAGTTTCAGAACCAATTTTTACTATTTGAATGAGGAACCAGTTCAGATTATTCATTCAACTGTCAGTTTTCAATTGGAGGTATATAATTGTTTAAAAAATGATTTCTATAAAATATACAGTCAATTCAATAGACCATTCGATTTAAGCAAAGACTGTTTGCTTAGGGGCGCATTTATTGAAATAGACGGAACTGAAAAGGTGTTATTGATAGACATGCACCACATAATTAGCGATAATGTTTCCGCATCAATATTAGAAAAAGAATTTATAAGTATTTACAATGGGGGAAAATTACCTCCACTTCCACTTCAATACAAAGATTATTCAGAACTGCAAAAGAATATTATTCAACAAGCAAGAATAAAAAATCAGGAAGCGTACTGGCTAGATAAATTTAATGATGAAATTCCAGTATTAACATTACCAGTCGATTATTCAAGAGAGGCTATTCAGAGTTTAGAAGGCACTTCAATGAATCTGATAATATCTGGAGACGAAGCTAAACATATTAAATCTTTTGCTGAAAATCAGGATGTAACTATTTACATGGTATTGCTATCGGCATTTTCATTATTCATTTCAAAAATTAGTAATCAGAACGATATCGTAATTGGAACACCCGTAGCAGGAAGACAGAATCATAATTTTGAGGATATTGTAGGTATATTTATAAATACTCTAGCGCTTCGCTTTAAAATTGATTCTAATACAACTTTAAATGAGTATTTAAATACATTAAAAACAAATACGCTAGAGGCGTTTGATAATCAAGAATATCAGTTTGAAGATTTAATTGATAAAGTCATCATTAATAGGGATTTTAGTCGTAATCCGCTTTTTGATGTTATGTTTAGTTTTGTTGATCAAACACATATTTTAGATGAGTTTTCCGAGAGTTCGGAAAAGTTTAATTTTACGACTAAAACGTCAAAATTTGATTTAACTCTAATTGCGGTTGAGTATGAAAATTACTTTTTACTAAAATTTGAGTATAGCACAAAATTATTTAAACAGGAAACAATTGAACGAATCATAAATTATTTTAAACACATTCTGCAACAACATACAAATAAAATAACAAGCAATATATCTGATATTGAATTAATAACTCCTTCCCAAAAACAACAAATATTACATGATTTTAATAAAACAAAGAAAGATTACCCAACTACAAAAACAATTCATCAACTAATAGAAGAACAGGCATATAGAACTCCGAGTGAAATTTCAGTTTCTTGTAATGGCGTTGTACTTACCTATTCAGAGTTAAACAGAAAAGCAGAACAGTTGGCCCATTACCTTTTCCAAAAAGGTTATAATAATGGAAAACTTGTTGGGATAATGGTAGAACGTTCAATTGAGTTAGTAATTGGAATACTTGGAATATTAAAATCAGGGTGTGCATATTTACCTTTGGATGCTGAGCATCCAAAGGAACGAAACGAAAAAATAATTAAAAATAGTGAGGTAGAGGTTATACTATCAAATATTGATGGATTACAGTTAAGCATATCTGAAATTATTGATTTGAAAAATGAAGAAATATTCAATAGAACAGAATTAAAAAATATTATAAAATGCAAGAGTGATGATTTAGCTTATGTTATATATACATCCGGTTCAACTGGAGATCCCAAAGGGGTAATGGTGGAGCATAAGAATGTTGTCAACTTTATTTTTGGCATGAAAGAGTTTTTTGATATTAAAGAGGGAGCGTCCCTTTTATCATTGACCACAATTTCATTTGATATTTTTGGATTGGAAATATATGCTCCTCTCTGTAGTGGAGCAAAAGTAATTATTGGTAGTAATGAAGATCAGAAAGATGTAAAAAGGATAAACCAAATACTACATGAAAATGAAGTTTCCGTATTGCAGTTAACACCATCTAGGTTAAGATTAATCCTGTCGAATACAGAAAAACCGGAGTTATTAAGTTGTATTAAAACGCTGTTAATTGGTGGGGAAGAGTTGCCATTAATGCTGCTGGAAGAAGCAAGGGAGGTTTTTAAAGGAAATATATATAACATGTATGGACCAACTGAAACAACAATATGGTCTACATATAAAAATGTTACTGGAAATGCTCAATTGAACATCGGTAAACCAATAATTAATACACAGATAAGGATTTTAGGGCAAAATAATTCGCTTCAACCCATAGGCATTTCAGGTGAATTGTGCATATCGGGTGATGGTGTTGCAAGGGGATATTACAGAAACCCAAAACTTACTGAGGAGAAATTTGTAGAAATAGTAGATGATTTAGGAATTAAAACAAGAGTATATAAAACAGGCGATCTTGCTCGTTGGTTACCTGATGGCGATATTGAATTTTTAGGTCGAATAGATCAGCAGGTTAAGATAAGAGGCTACCGGGTTGAGCTAGGAGAAATAGAAAGCATACTTCTTAAACATCCCGAAGTAAAAGAATGTGTTGTACATATCTTTGAGAGTAATGAAGATAAATATCTTTGTGCTTACATAGTTGCTTCAAAAGGTTTCGATTTCGATTCTTTAAGAAGTTATTTAATTGGACTGTTACCAGATTATATGATCCCATCCCATTTTATTGGTGTGGATGAGATACCTCTAACCCCAAGCGGGAAAATAAATAGAAAAGCATTACCCTCCCCTCAACCTACAAGAAAAGATGATTTTGTTAAGCCATTAACAAAAACTCAAAAATTATTAGTGGAAATATGGAAAGAGGCTTTGAAATTAGAAGACGTAGGTGTTAAAGATCAATTTTATAAAGTTGGGGGCGACTCAATTAAAGCAATAAGATTAGTCAATTTGATTAATAAATCATTTAATGTTGAACTTCAAATTACCGATTTATACTTAAACGAAACAATTGAGAAACTATCCTCAATTATTAGTAATCAGAATTCAAATCGTATTGAAGAAAAAAAGACAATTGAAAAAAGTATTAATGAATTAAAAGAGAATATTCTTGATCGTATTGAAGAAAGACAATTGATTGAAGATGTTTACCCAATGAGTGATATCGAAATTGGTATGGCATACCATTCGATTCTCGATAAAGAAAGTGGAACATATCTTGATCAAATGGTGCGACAAGTAAAGATTCCAAATTTCAATCCGCAATTTTTTGAGAAAGCATTAAATCTATTATGCGATAAACATTCGATACTCAGAACTACTCTTCATCTTGAAGATTTTCAAGAACCAGTTCAAGTTGTTCATAAAAAAAGTATAGTTGATTATCAACACATGGATTTAACAGGGCTAAGCGGAAAAGAGCAGGAAGAATATTTGTTGCAAGTTCAAAAGAATGATAAAACAAAAGGCCTTGATATTAAGAAACTACCTCTTTGGCATGCTAAATCATATTCGGTAGGTAATGATGTAATCGTTGTGCTTTTTATGTGTCATCATGCAATCCTTGATGGTTGGAGCGATAGTTCATTAATGACTGAATTAAATAACGTTTACCTAAAGTTAATTGAGGATAATAGCTATAAACCAGGGCTATTACAAAGTACATATAGAAATCATGTAGTAGATCAAATTATTGAAAAGAGAAACGAAGAAACAAAGGAATACTGGATACAGGAACTCAAGGATTATAAAAGATTAGAGTTTTCAAAAGATATAAATATTGTTGAAGAGAAAAAGATCAAGTTTGTTCGTATTGATGATGTTTTAGCGAATTCAATTGTTAGTTTGGCTAATGAATTCGGAACAAATGTTAAGAATATTTATTTTGCTGCATATATCGATATCATTAGAAGATTTTCGTATAAAAAGGATTTTGTAGTAGGCATTGTCTCAAATACTAGACCCGTTTGCACTGATGGCGATAAAATTTTAGGATGTTTTTTAAATACAGTGCCAGTAAACATAACTCTTCAGCCTAATATTACAAATGAAAATTTCTTAAAATATATCATCAGTAAGCTAAATGTTTTAGTATTTTACGATAAACTACCCCTTGCGGAGATTCAAAAACTGGTGGGAGAGGATTCAAGTGATAAAAACCCATTTTTCGATACACTATTTAACTTCATCGACTTTCATATTTTTAATGATATTGAAGAGACAAAGGCTGTTGATTATCTTGGAATTAAAGGTAATGTCAGAATAAACACGCTATTCGATTTTAGTATTGATAGAACTTTTAGCGAAACTAGCCTTCTATTGCTATATACAAACAGTATTATCACCGATTCAAGAGCAGAAGAAATTTGCAATTGCTTTATTACAACCCTTAAGAGATTTGTAAGTAACTCTGAGGAACAACTGGGGAACGATAAGGTATTCTCCGATGAAGAAAAAAATGAATTATTATATTCATTTAATAATACCGAGAATACTAATAGTAATTTCAATCAGGTAAGTAAAATAATAAATAAAATATTCAGAGAGCACTCCAATAAGACTGCAATAGTTGTTCCAGTTGTAGTAGAGGACATGCATTATAAATATGGTGGGAGTGTTTCTAAAGAAGAAATAATTTATGATGATTATACATACAAATACATCGATCAAAAATCCAACTCGCTAGTAAGGTATCTTGAGAAAAAAGGGGTAAGAAAAAATTCATTAGTAGGAATACTTCTTGAACCTTCCGTGGAGATGATTATAAGCATTGTGGCGGCTTTAAAATCAGGATTTGGATATATGCCTATTTCATCTGAATTCCCAATGGATAGGATTAGCTATATGCTTAATGATAGCGATGCCAAAATTCTTATCTCCGATGGATTATTTGATTTAACATTTAATGGCGAAGTTGTTGATGTAGAAGATGAAAAAATCTATGAAGAGAGTACAGAACCGATAGAAAACGAAGTTAACGAAAACGATGCTGCTTACTTAATATATACATCAGGAACAACGGGAAAACCAAAAGGTGTATTAGTAAGTCAGGGTAATCTTGCCAATTATGTGAATTGGTTTACTGAAAAAATGAGTATTACCCCGAATGACAAGGGAATCTTAACATCATCATTTGCGTTTGATCTGGGGTATTCATCGTTATACACATCAATACTAAGCGGAGCAGAGCTACATTTACCTTCAAAAGATTTATATCTATCATCCAGTAAGCTAATAAAATATATCGATAGCAATGAAATTAGCTACCTTAAACTAACTCCCTCACATTTTAATGCACTAATAAATAGCAATGAACTTCGGAGTGATAATACTAGCAATCTGAGGTTAATCCTTATGGGCGGAGAGCCTATTAATCCAATTGATCTTAAGAAATTATTTAACATTAAAAAGGAGATTGTAGTTGTAAACCATTATGGTCCAACAGAAGCAACAATTGGGTGTATTACTAAGACAATTAAATCTGATATAGTTGAAGAATATTCCTTACAACCTGTAATCGGATCGCCAATAGATAATGCAAAGGCATTGATTCTGGATGATGATGGAGGAATACTTCCCATAGGGATATTAGGTGAACTTTGTATATCAGGTAAAGGAGTAGCCATGGGCTATTTAAACAAGCCAGAGCTAACCCATAGTAAATTTATTCAGGTAGATAAAATAGATGGAAAGGTCTATAGAACTGGTGATAAAGCGAAATGGCAATTTAATGGCGATATTGATTTCTTGGGTAGAGTCGATAATCAGATCAAAATTAGAGGATATAGAGTAGAACTTGGAGAGATTGAATCGAGTTTGAAAAAAAGTAATTTAGTAAGAGATGCCATTGTTATTGCAAAGCAGAATAGTAACGGCGATAAATATATATGCGCTTACATTATTAAAGAAAAAGAGAAAGTTGAAAATTGTTGCTCATGCAACAATACTAGTGACTTAAGAATCGATTACTCCGATTTGCCTTCAATTATAAGCAATAAGTCAGCTGAGAATGCCGAAGAAGATTTTATAGTAACTTCAAACACATCATTAAATTTCAGTGATGTAAATAGCAAAGTTACTAGTATTGCACATTCAATTTCCTCCAGTTTTGATAATAAGTATAGTTTAAACAATAGCGAGAGAGAGCGTTATAAACGACAAATTCTTTTGGATAGTTGGGGTTTAAGTTCACAGGAAAAGTTAAAAGCTACTGTTGTATTCGTTGCAGGGGCAGGAGGGGGTGCTTCGCCTACTTTAATGCAATTAGCGCTTGCAGGATTTGGGAAAATAAAAGTGTGTGATTTTGATGAGGTAGAACTATCGAACCTAAATAGACAATTTATGCACGATGAGTCTAGGTTAGGTAGGAACAAGGCTTTATCAGCACAAGAAACATTATCAAAAGTCAATCCAAATATTGAAGTCATACCCATTACAGAAAAATTGACCAGAGATAATGTAATGAGACTTGTAGGAGATTCAGCAATAATATTTGATATGTTTGATGGTGTACAGGATAAGTTTATTCTTTCCGAATGCGCCGTAAGAAAAGGAATTCCGCATGTTATATCAGCAATGACTGATATAAATGCCTACTCTGCCGTTTTCCACACCCCTCATACACCATGTTACCACTGTGTGTTTGATAGAGATAGACTCTATGCGTTGGTTAATGGAATGAAAAAAAATGATGAATCATACAAGAAAAACCCACTAGCAGTGGTGTCATCATCTCTTTTTGTAAGTGCTGGGCTGGGAGTTAGTGAAGCTTTAAAAATCGTTTTGGGGCTGGGCGTTCCAGCATACAATACATTCTTTTACTATAATTCAAAGGGGACAGATAGAATAAGCGAAATGTCAACTTACAGATCAATGACCTATTCCTTTAGCGATTTCTTTAGAGAAATTTCCAAAGAACAGGGTTTTGACTGGGAAGTTGGATGGAGAGGCAGATATTTAGAGGAAATAAAGATAAAAAAAGATCCTAATTGTCCTGTTTGTGGAGCTTCTGCGAAAATAAACGAGTTAGTAAGTGAGAATGATATTCAATCTAAACCAGCTACAAGCAAGAGTTTCCTGACCAATGTTATTAACGAAAATAATTGTGTGTCGATATGCCTGAGTGATGAAGTTGCAATGTCATTATCAATCCTTGCAATTATTAAAGCAGGTAAATCATTATGTATCCTTGATCCAAAACAATTAGACAACGATTTGAGAAATATTGTTATAACTAGTGGAACAAGAATAATTATTACAGATAATAGCACTTTAGATCGTGCCGAGAGGTTAAGGAACTCTGTTAATCGTAATATTAAAATTGTAAATATTGATACAATTCCTAGCGACACACAAGCAAATTTAAATCAACCTGAAAATAAGAACCTTAGTTATTTCTACAGTGATAATAACAATGAAATAAAGAGTATTCAACTTTCTAAACTTAGCACTTGGCTTGCGGAAGAAGAGAGTTCAACGAGTAAAAAGGATCTTATTATCCTTAAAAAGATATACAATTCACTGTTGAATAATAGAAAGTTAGTATTAGATAGAAGCTTATTTAATAGTGGTGATATTTCAACGGTACTAAATCAAGAGTTACTTAAACATCTCCCTGAATACATGCTGCCTGCCATGTACATTGAGATTAATAGTATTCCCCTTACTCCCAATGGCAAAGTAAACATTAAAGCATTGCCAGAACCTTTACAGGTATTAGACGAAGAAATTGAAAAACCACAGGATGAAAAGGAAGAGATAATTCTTCAAGTATGGCAAGAAGTATTGGGCAGAGATATAATATCAATAACCGATAATTTTTTTAGAATTGGCGGTGATTCAATAAAAGCCATTCAAATATCAGCCCGGCTAAACAAGGTTGGGTATAAACTTGAGATGGCTGATTTGTTGAGACTAGCAACAATTAAAAGTGTGGCAAATGTTATTAAAAAATCCACGTTAGTAATTGATCAAAGCGATGTTACCGGTGATGTACTATTAACCCCAATTCAAAAAGAATACTTTAAGGATAACTTCGATCTACATTATCGGAATATGGCTGTAATGTTTCATTCTCCAAATGGTTTAAGCGAAGAGGAAATACGGGCTGTATTTAATAAACTCGTTCAGCATCATGATATGCTTAGAAGCACATTTACCAATGTGGATGGCAATGTAATTCAAGCCATTGCTCCTGTTGGTAATAGTGTGCCACTTTCAATTTATAATTTAAAGGGTGATAAAAATGCCGCAGATAGGATTGAAGAGTTAGCAACTCAAATACACGCTAGCTTTGATTTATCTAAAGCACCTTTGATTAAATTGGGTTTATTCAAGTTGGATGATGGCGATCGTTTACTTATCTCAATTCATCACTTGGTTATGGATGGAATATCATGGCGAATTTTATTTGAGGATATTTCCATTCTACTAAATCAATACCGTAAAAATGAGAAATTAACCTTACCGCTTAAAACAAACTCATTTAAGCAATGGTCGGATAAACTGCATGAATATTCGAGTAGCGATGCATTAATTAAGGAGAGAGAGTACTGGGAGAAACTTGATATAAGCGTTACAAGACCTGTTCCAGAAGATTTTAAGGGTGATAACAGAATTAAAAATAGTAACTCAATTATCTATGAATTTGATACTGATGTTACTTCAAATCTTCTCTCCGAGGCTAATAATGCATTTGGAACCGAAGTAAATGATTTACTTCTATCAGCCCTAAGCTTGTCAATCCATAGACTGTATGGATATGATAAAGTTCTTATTTCGCTTGAAGGGCATGGTCGAGAAGGTATTGGTGTAAATATTGATATTAGCCGCACAGTAGGCTGGTTCACAACAACATTCCCAGTTACCCTAAGTATGGAATCTGCAAATGATTTAAGAAGGCAGATCATTGTAAATAAAGATATTATCCATAGAATTCCAGTAAAAGGCCTTGGCTATGGCTTACTTAAAATGATAAGCGAAAACACCAATAGTGCTTATAAACTGACACCTCAAATTAGTTTTAACTATTTAGGACAATTCGATGAGGATATTAAATTTATAAATGATTTTACATTAGCAAAAGAGTCAACTGGTATAACCAATAGCCCTGAAGGATTGCTTTCTTTTGATATTAGTTTCTCCGGCATGGTAAGGAATAAAAAACTTGAAATTATACTGTCATATAATAAATCGAAGTATAATCATGAAGGAATGGAGTTGCTATTGAACCAATTTAAGCAAGAGTTACTAAATATAGTCCAGTTTTGTTTATCAAAGGATAACCAAGAAACTACCTCAAGTGATTTTGATTACAAAAACCTTTCAGTGGAAGAACTTGAATCAATATTTGATTAATCCTACATCTTTTTAATATATTTCTTTTCTATTTAAACTACATAGCTTAATTATGTTAGCAAAAGAGAATATTCAGAATATCTATACCTTATCACCATTGCAGGAGGGTATGTATTTTCATTCATTATACAACGATGACAATGCATATCAAGAACAGGTATCTTATAGAGTGAGAGCAGACTTGGATATTCAATGTGTTGAGAAGAGTTTAAATGATTTGATAGTTGGACATGATATACTAAGAACTGTTTTTATAAATAAATCCGAAAAAATACTTCAAGTTGTCCTCAGGAAAAGAGATATAAAAATATATTTCAAGGATATATCTGGAACACAGGGTATCGATGAATTTCTTTCAGACTATAAGCAAACTGTTAGAAATGAAAAGTTTGATTTAGGAGTTGATTTACTTTTAAAAGTAGCCGTTATTAAGTGCTCAGATAATGAGTTTGAGATAATATGGACATTTCATCATATCCTAATGGATGGATGGTGTATGGGTTTGCTGAATATCGAATTCTTGGAAATTTACTTTGCAAATATTCAGAATAAACCTCTGAAAAAAGAGCCCGTAGGTCAGTTTGGAGTTTATATAAAATGGTTAGAGAAACAGAATAAAGATAAAGCACTTGAATTTTGGAGAAACTACCTATCGGGATTTGATAGATTAAGTACAGTGCCTGTTTTAATGAATGATAATACCAATTCTGAAATCTACGATCCTTGCTCATATAAGATAAAACTTGATGAAGTAAATTCTAAAGAATTAATTGGAATTGCCCTAAACAATCAAGCAACCATTAGTACAGTATTCCAAGCAATTTGGGCAGTATTGCTAAGTAAGTATAATAATTGCAATGATATAGTTTTTGGAACAGTAGTTTCTGGTAGACCTCCCGAAATTATTGATGTAGAAAAGATTATTGGTCTATTTATTAATACAATTCCACAACGAATAAAAATAAATGGAAGCGATACTTTTATTGAACTCTTAAAACAAGTTCATTCAGACACAATAAGTTGTAAACCTTACCATTATTCCTCTTTAGCCGAAATTCAAAGAGAATCAGGACTCCCTGATGGGTTGTTTGATAATATTCTTGTATTTGAGAACTACCCAATTTATCAGGAATTGGACTCTGTTATGCAAGATAACTCGGGAGAACATGAGTTTAAGGTGGTTAATTTTGATATGATTGAACAAACAAATTACCATATCAACGTATCCATAATCCCTGGTGATTCTATTACTTTACAATTTGACTTTAATAAGAATAAATACGGCTCAGATACAATCTTGAAAGTTGCTGAACATTTTCAGCAATGTGTAAATGAAATTGTTAATCATCGAGATAAGAAAATTAAAGAAATATCTATTTTATCAATTGATGAAAAAGAAAAAATATTGAATGGTTTTAATTCTAATTATAAAATAGTCAATACCGAAAAAACAGTTATAAATTTATTTCAAGAGCAGGTAACTAAGCACCCAGATAGAATTTCAACAATAATAAATCAGAATTATTTTACTTATAAAGAAATAGATAAAAGATCTGATTCCCTCGCTATTTATTTAAAAGATAAAGGTGTTACAAGAAACACAATTGTTGGAATATACCTAGATAGATCACAGGATGTCATTATTTCGATTTTGGGTATACTAAAAGCAGGTGGAGCATTCCTTACAATTGATTCAACCTATCCTCCCGATAAAACAAAATATATTATCAAGGATAGTAACACGAAATACCTTATATCACATCAAGACTTAACATCTGGTATTATTTCTGCAATTAGCGATATCATCTATTTAGATCAGATTTCAGAATACGAAAATAATCAAAAGCCTGAGGTGATTAATGCACCAGATGATTTGGCTTACATTATTTACACGTCTGGCTCTACCGGTCAGCCAAAGGGTGTTATGATTGATCATGCGCAGCTAATGTCAGTTACAAATGCATGGACTGTGGGTTATGATTTAAACGAATTTGAAATAAAACTTTTACAAATTGCCAGTTTTTCATTCGATGTATTTGTAGGAGATATATCAAGATCTTTGTTCAACGGAGGATGCATGGTAATTTGTGACAGTGAACAAAGAATGGATCTAATACTTCTCCAAAACCTATTTATAAAACACAACATTAGCATTGTTGAATCAACACCATCATTGTTAATCCCCTTAATGGATTACATGTATGATGCTAAAACAAAAATTAAAGCTTTAAAACTTCTAATAATTGGATCTGATGTTTGTAATAGTACAGAATTTTCAAGATTGAAAAGTAGATATGGAAATAGTTTCAGAATAATTAATAGCTATGGAACCACTGAAACAACTATCGATTCAAGTTTTTATGAGTGTTTAAGTGCTGATTCTATGAATGGTACGCTTAAAGCGGGTACGGTGCCTATAGGAAATCCAATGCGAAATACCAAGTATTATATATTAGATAATAATCAATCATACGTTCCAATTGGGGTACTTGGCGATTTATATATTGCAGGGAATGGGGTGGGACGTGGTTATCTCAATAAAATTGAACTATCCGATGAAAAATTTAATTATTACTTAAATGATAATCAACGACTTTATAAAACTGGAGATGTCGCAAAATGGTTGCCAGATGGAAATGTTGATTTTATAGGAAGAATAGACAATCAGGTAAAAATTAGAGGTTTTAGAGTTGAACTAGGCGAAATAGAATCGGCAATATTAAAATATGGTGGTATTGAGAAGGCTATAGTATTAGTGAATGAGGATGCTAATAAAACTAAATACTTATGTGCTTACATTAAGCATAAGAGCATTATTAATCAATCGGCATTATTATCATTCTTAAAAGGAATGTTGCCAAATTATATGCTTCCAGCATTATTTATTAAAATTGATGATGTACCACTTACTGCTAATTCAAAAATAGATATTAACGCTTTGCCCAAACCTCAAATAGTTAATAATAATATTATTGAAAAGGCAAACAACGAAAACGAGCAAAAACTAATTTCTATTTGGTCGGAGGTGCTACTTATAGATATTGATAGAATTGGAAGAAATTCAGATTTCTTTGAACTTGGAGGACATTCTTTAAAAGTTATACTATTAATTGCCAAAATATACAAGCAATTTGAAGTTAAAATTACAGTTAAAGAAGTATTTGAAAACCCTTTACTTAGTGGTTTGGCAGATATAATCAACAAGAATGATAAAAAGAAATATATTTCAATTAGTAAAGCCGTAAATAAAGAGTTCTATAAATTATCATCTGCACAAAAGCGATTGTATTTGCTACAGCAATTGGATTTGGATTCCACCGCATATAATATGCCCAATTTCCTACCCTTGGAGCTAGGAATGAATATTTCGAAGATACAAGAGGTTTTCAATCAGCTTATGATGCGCCACGAGACTTTCCGAACAAGTATAGAAATGGTTGGTGAAGAGCCCATGCAGCGAATACACGATAATGTAGAATTGAAAATTCAAGAAATTCACATAGAAAAAGGGGAGGAGCAAGCCACCAAAAATAAATTCATACAGGCTTTCGATTTATCAAAGGCTCCAATGTTAAGAGTGGCACTGGTTGAGGTTCACGGAGCGGGAAGTCACTTAATGATAGACATGCACCATGTTATTTGTGATGGAATTTCGCACGATATCTTAGAGCAGGAATTTAGGGCACTATGCTCTGGGAAAACGCTACCCCCATTAAAATTGCAGTATAAAGATTATAGTGAGTGGCAATGCAGCGATGAACACAAAGAATGGGAAAAGAAACAGGAATCATATTGGTTAAAGAAATTTGAAGGTGAAATACCAGTTTTAAACCTTCCTACAGATTTTATACGCCCTGCTATACAAAGTTATGATGGAGCGAATATAAACTTTACCTTGAGCAATGAAGAAACTGCAAGTATTAAATCACTTGCAAAAGAAAGTGGTTTAACCAATTACATGGCCGTTTTATCGGCATTTACTATTCTTCTTTCGAAATTGAGTGGTCAAGAAGATATAATTGTAGGTAGCCCAATTGTAGGCCGTAATCATATTGATTTAGAGCGAATAGTTGGAATGTTTGTGAATACATTGGCTTTACGAAACGAAGTAAAAGGCGATACAACGATAAGAGCATTTTTGGAGAATGTAAAACAAACAGCAATTGAGTCATTTGATAATTCCGATTACCAATTTGAGGATTTGGTGGAGAAGGTATCAGTAAGAAGGGATATGAGTCGCAATCCAGTGTTTGTTGTAATATTTACTATGATCAACCAGGAGGAATACAGTGAAAATTTATCATATATAATTGAAAAGGAATTCAAACATACACTCGGAATATCAAAATTTGATTTGAACTTAACCACTGTCGATTTTGGATCTCAAATATTAATGAATATTGAATATTGTACTAAGTTATTCAAGGCAGAAAGTATTGATCTTTACATTGGTTATTTAAAGCGTATTATAAAGGGAATATCGGAAAATATTGATCAACCCATTTCGGCGATTGAGATGCTAGGTGTTGAGGAGAAGCATCAGCTGTTGTATGATTTTAACAATACTACAACAAATTACCCTATTGATAAATCTGTAAAATTAATAGTGGAAGAAATATCCGCTAAATTCCCTGATAATATTGCATTGAGCTATGGACAAACTCAAATAAGTTATAATGAGTTTAATAATAGAAGTAATCAACTCGCTAGACAAATAATAGCAAAGGGAATACAGCAGGGCGATGTGGTTGGTTTAATAGCTGAAAGATCCGAATTACTTATCATAGCAATATTTGGTATAATTAAAGCAGGAGCAGCATATTTACCCATTAGCTTCGATTGGCCTGAAGAACGTATTCAATTTCTATTATCTGATACAGGCTGCTCGTTAATTCTTTATGAAAAAGGGTTAGTGGAACTTAAAGATTTTAATGCAGATACACTCGATATTACTATCCCTGACTTATTTGAAGGAAAATCAGAAAATATAGACTTTTCAGTAGAAGCATCAAATCCAATATATATAATCTATACATCAGGAACTACAGGAGTTCCAAAGGGTGTTTTAACAACCCACAGTAATGTAACACGCGTTGTCCTTGATAACCATTACCTATCCTTGGCGAACAGTGACAAAATATTGCAATTATCTAGTTATACATTCGATGGATCTGTTTTTGATATATATGGAGCGTTGTTAAATGGGGGTAATCTAGTGGTTGTTGGTAGTAATGATATATTAGAAGTGGATTTATTATTGAATATTATTTCAAAAAAGCAAGTTTCTGTATTCTTCCTTACAACCGCACTGTTTAATACTCTTGTTGATTATGGTATAGATAGATTAAAAGATGTTAAAAAGATACTATTTGGTGGCGAGCGGATATCAAAACAACATGCAACCCTTGCATTAAAGGAGTTAGGCAAAGGAAAACTTGTTCATGTATATGGACCAACAGAAACTACTGTATATGCAAGCTATCATAATATCGATGAAATTGATAATGAAAGGGAAACAATACCTATAGGTAAACCATTATCTAATACAACAATTTACTTGTTAGATAAATCACGGAAACTTGTTGCCAAGGGAACTCCCGGAGAAATTTATATTGGAGGCACAGGTAATGCAAAAGGTTACCTTAATAGAGTTGATTTATCAAACGAGAAATTTGTCATTAACCCATATAAAGAAGGCGATATCCTTTATAAAACGGGAGATTTAGCGAGAATGCTACAGGATGGTAGTGTCGAGTTTATGGGTCGGATTGATCATCAGGTTAAAATTCGAGGATATAGGATAGAACTCGGTGAAATTGAAGCACATTTATTGAGATATTCAGGAATTGATGAGGTTTGCGTTGTTCTTTTCGAAAATAATGAAGATAAATATATCTGTGCGTATTATATTGCCAAAACGGACATTGATTTTAATGAACTAAAATCATTTCTAAGTAAATCAATCCCGGTATATATGATTCCTTCCTATTTTGTTGAACTTGAGAAATTTCCATTAAATGAAAACGGAAAAATTAACAAAAAAGAACTACCACAACCATCGAATGAATCAATAAATTATGCTGAATTTGTTGCCCCCAAGGATGGTGTTGAAAGGGACGTTGCAGATGTTTGGGAAGATGTTTTAAAAAGAAGCAGCATAGGGGTTAACGAAAACTTCTTTGATGTTGGCGGTAATTCATTAAAAATCATCGAACTAAAAAGTAAATTAAGTAAGAGGTTAAATATTGAAATAACTGTTGTTGAACTATTTGAAAATGCTACCATAAGTTCGTTTGTATCATCTTTAAATAGGAAAAAGAAAAATGCTGATGATGAACAATTTCAGGATGCTGGAACAATAGTAAATGAAACAATTGATATGTTTGAAAATATTGTTAGCAACTGATTCAAATAGCAGTACTTTAATGAAAGCGATTTTTTTGTTGGATTACCTTTTTAGAAAGTTCAAATAAATATGAGTAAAAAACTTACTGGCCTTGAAATAGCGGTCATTGGAATGTCTGGTAGATTCCCTGATGCTGACGATGTAAATACGTTTTGGGAGAATTTGAGGGATGGGCGTGAATCAATTTCTTTTTTAACTAAAGAGGAGTTGGAGAGTATTGATAAAGATATTGTTAATAACCCTGCATTTGTTCCATCAAAGGGAGGAATGCTTAAAGATATAGATAAATTCGACGCAAATTTCTTTGGTTATAACTCAAGAGAGGCAACCATAATGGATCCTCAAATGAGAATATTCCATGAGTGTGTTTATAACGCATTGGAGGATGCTGGATGTGATCCATTTAGATATTCAGATATGATAGGTTTATATGCTGGATCAGAGATGAATATTGACTGGATAATGAAACTAGCAAATTCAAGTATTATAAGGGAGTATGGAGTTTTTGAATCTTTCCTTTTAGCGAATAATGAATTTTTATGTACTAACATATCATATAAACTAAATTTAAAAGGGCCTGCTATTGTTGTTCAATCTGCTTGCTCAACTTCTTTGGTAGCAACTCATCTTGCTTGTAGAGCACTACTTATGGGGGAATGTAGAATAGCTGTGGCGGGTGGAATTGGAATTAATACCGGAAGCAGCGATGGATATCTCTATCAGGAGGGTATGATTTACTCACCCGATGGTCATTGTAGAGCATTTGACAAAGAGGCAAAGGGAATGGTTAATGGTAGAGGTGCTGGAGCCGTTGTGTTAAAGCGATTAAAACATGCTATTGAAGATAATGACAATATTCATGCTGTTATCATTGGTTCAGCATTAAATAATGATGGCAATAGAAAAGTAGGATATACAGCACCGAGTGTTGAAGGCCAAAAGAACTCAATTCAGCTTGCACTAAAAGTTTCACAGGTTGATCCTTCAAGTATTTCATACATAGAGACACATGGTACTGGAACAGTGCTTGGTGACCCTATTGAATTTGAAGCACTAATACAAGCTTATAAAATTAAGGAAAAGGCACGTTGTGCAATTGGATCTGTTAAAGCAAATATCGGCCACCTAGGCGCAGCTGCTGGTATTACTGGTGTAATTAAAACAATACTTGCATTAAAGAATCGGCAGATTCCACCAAGTATTAACTATTCTGAACCAAATCCTAAAATAGATATTGATAATAGTCCCTTTTATGTTAACACAAAAATTAAACCTTGGACCGAAGAAGTTTTGAGGGCTGGAGTGAGCTCTTTTGGAATTGGGGGTACAAATGCGCATCTTATTATTGAAGAAGCTCCAGTAAAAGAAAAAAGTGAAAATAATAATGAATGGAAAATTATTAATATATCAGCAAATTCAGAAAAATCCTATAAAGAGTTATTATCTAAACATGTCAATTTCCTAAAACAGAATAGTGAAATAAATTTATCGGAAGTTTCATATACATTACTTGAAGGAAGGCGAGAGTTGAAGTTTAGGAATTCATTTATTTGTAAAGACATTCAAGAATGTATAGATAATCTCACAAGCGATAAGGCAGAAAAATTTACAATTGTTGAGAAAAATAAAGAAGATATTGTATTTGTTTTTCCAGGTCAGGGATCTCAATATGTTGGGATGGGTCTCGAAATCTATAAAACGAATGAGCGTTTTAGAAATGAACTTGATAGCTGCTTTAAAATTATTAATGAAATATCAGGGATTGATATAAAAGGGATAATATACTCTGAATTTGCTGTAGATAAAACAAAATTAGAAGGGTTAAGTGTTGACAAGCAAATAATATCTCAACCCCTTTTGTTCTCGTTCGAATATGCGCTATCAAAACTTTTAATAGAATTAGTAGGAGCTCCCTATGCGATGATTGGTTACAGCTTAGGGGAATATGTTGCTGCCTGCTTATCTGGCGTATTTTCTTTGAATGATGCTCTTTTATTGGTTGTTAAGCGGGGTGAATTAATGGATAAAATGCCCGGCGGCATTATGCTAAATATTCCATTAACAGAGAAAGAGTTATTACCATTACTTGATAAAAACATATCGCTTGCAGTATCGAATGGAGAATCATGCATTGTTTCAGGTGATGAAAATAGCATTAAAATAATTGAAGAAAAAATGAAAGAAATGCGTGTGCTTTGCATGCGCTTGGGGATATCACATGCAGGCCATTCTTCGATGATGGATCCCATATTACCAGAATTTAGAAAAGAATTATTAAAAATAAAACTGGGGAAGCCAGAAATACCCTATATATCTAGCGTAACAGGAAATTGGATTGACGCAAATGAGGTTGTTAAACCCGATTTTTGGTTACGAAACCTGAGAGATACAGTGAGATTTGCTGATGGAATCCTTAAATTGATTGAAAAGGGTAAGGATTTTATCGAAATTGGTGCTGGTCGAGATTTAAGTGCTTTAGTAAGAAGATTTTCGGAGGGTTCACATTCAGTTAAGGTTTTTAGTACAATAAAACATAAAACAAGTAATGTATCGGATCAGAAATATCTATATAACTCAATTAAACAATTATGGTTAGAAGGATACAAAATTAATTGGAATGAATTATTTATTAATAAAAATATTAAAAAGATATCCTTACCCAGCTATGTATTTGAAAAAGAAAGTTATTGGATTGATGCTTCACCCCGACGTGCTAATAGTTATCAATCTAGCCCCAAACAAATAGCAAAAAACAATAACATTAGAGATTGGTTTTATATACCAACATGGAAAAAAAACCAGGTTAATAATGATTTGTATAGTTCTGATTTTGATAATTCATCGCTTACCATTTTTCTAGGAAAAGACGAAGATTTATTTACATCAAATCTATTGAAAATCATTAATGAGAAATGTAAAAATATTAATCTAATATACATTGGTGATTCATTTAAGGTTATAAATTCAAATATTTTTGAAATTGACCCTTCCAACCCAGATGACTATAAAAAATTGTTCTCATACTTTATTGAAAACAAAATTGATTTCAAAAGAATTTTTCATTTATGGAATAAAACCAATTCAGAGAATAGTAATTCCAAGAATATTCAGAACATTAACGCATTAGGTTTTTATAGTATACTTAATATTGCTAAAGCAACTGGAGATCTTGGTTGGGTGAATGAATTATTTATTAGCGTTATTACAAATAATGTATTTGATGTATTTGACGATGACCTTATTGTACCTGAAAAATCTTTAATTATTGGTGCACTTAAAGTAATTCCTCAGGAGCAACCTAATATAAGTTGTAAATGCTTGGATATAGATAATAGTTTTGATACGCTAATAAATAATCACTTTAATACTCTTATTAACGATTTAATATCTTTTATTGATAATGAGAAAATAATAGCCTACAGAAATAAAACACGATGGGTGCAAATTTTTGATAAACTATTAATTGAAAATAACTTTATCCTAAAGACCAGATTAAAAGAAAATGGTGTTTATTTTATTACCGGAGGTTTAGGTAGAATAGGTTTTACACTGGCAGATTTTTTAATTGAAAAGTATTCTGCAAAAATAGCCCTCCTTTCCCGACAGGTAATCCCATCCAGCGATAATTGGGAGAAATTGTTAAGTGATGCCTCAGCTGATATTGCTCTGAAGAGAAGAATTAAAAAGATTCAGCACTTACAGAAAAAAGGTCAGGTTTTAGTTGTTAATGCAGATATAAATAATTCTGATGAACTTCGAAACGCCTTCCTAAAGGTCGAAAATGCGTTTGGAGATATTAGCGGGGTAATTCATTCTGCTGTAAATCTCAGTGACAATAGCTTTGCGTTAGCTCAGGAATATTCTAAGGAAATATGTGAAAGTCATTTTAAAACTAAAGTTCACGGTTTAATAGCTTTAGAAGAAATTTTAGCAGAAAGGGAAATTAACTTTTGCCTCCTAATGTCGTCAATTGCATCAATATATGGTGGGTTAGGCTATTGTGCTTATAGCGCATCTAATATATTTATGGATGCATTTGCGAAGTCAAGAAATAAATATTCAAAAACCGATTGGATTAGTGTAAACTGGGACGGTTGGACATATAAGGAAAATAGTATCGATCCAATTTTATTTATTGATGATCTAGCAGGCGACGAAATTAAAATGTCACTTGAAGAATCATATCAAGCAATTGAAATTGTATTAAGCAATCATAAAAATGGGCAAATAGTACATACGCTAACAGATATAAACCAGAATATAGATAAGTGGATAAAACTAAAATCAGTTAATAATGATATCACTCAAAAAGATAGGTTGTTAATTGATAGACCAAATCTTGCAAATGATTACATACCACCAACTAATGACTTGGAAATATCATTATGTAAAATATGGCAAAGTGTTTTAGGAATTAATCAAATTGGTATTCAAGATGATTTCTTAGAACTTGGGGGAGATTCCTTAAAAGCAATAAATGTCATCTCCAGAATTCAGAAGCAATTAAATAAAAAATTAAAACTATCAGAGTTCTTCGAGAATCCCATTGTTCAGGAAGTAGCCTATAAAATTAGTAATAGGAGTATTAGTAACGATAAAATTGTAATCCAAAAAGCCGAAAAGAAAGAGTATTATAACCTCTCATCAGCTCAACGTCGACTCTATTTCACTCAGGAATTTGATAAAGAAAGTATAAGTTATAATGAGACTTATGTTTTTAGATTTTATGGTGCTCTCAATAAAGATATACTGAAGACTACATTTCAAACTTTAGTCCAAAGGCATGAGATTTTCAGAACTGCAATTGAAATAATTAACGATATACCTTATCAGGTAATAAAAAATAATGTTGAAATAAAAATTAATTCATATAAATGTCTAATTAGCGAAATTGATGAAATATTAGAAAAAATAGTAATTCCATTTAATTTCAAAAACCCACCCTTTTTTCGAGTCAATTATATTGAACTTGAGAATAACGAGTGCCTTATGGTTGTTGATATGCATCATATCATTACCGATGGTATTTCATTTGAAATATTTTTCAGCGATTTTATAAGTATATACAATGGTAGCACAACTAAAACAAATTATTTACAATATAAAGATTACTCCGAATGGCAATTAACTGATGGATATCTAAAAGGGTTGAAAAATCAAGAAAAATTTTGGATGGAGGAATTAAGCGGAGAATTATCTGTGTTAAATCTCCCATATGATTCTAACCTAAATAATATTGAGAAATTTAACTTTGGAATAGAGAAATTTATTATAGAAAATGAAACTTACACAAAAATTAAGAAATTATTAGTTCGTAAAGGAATTACATTATACATGTTCCTGTTATCAGTTTATGAAATTATATTATCAAAATTATGTAATCAGAAAGAGATAATTATCGGAACACCTGTGGCTGGAAGAGAAACTCCCGAAATTAACAGTATAATCGGCTTTTTTATTAATATGATTTTGATTAAAGATACTGTTAACGAAGAACAATCATACAATACATTTATTGAAGATATTAAGAAAAAAACTATTAAAATCTTTGAAAATCAGTTTTACCCATTCGATGAATTGATTAATAAGGTATCAATTGAAAGAGGTGTGATTAGAAACGATTTTATTAAAACTATATTTATTTTACAAAACGCTAATGGTTTAAATAATAATAATAATAACGAAACAGTTGATGGGCTTAAAATAATCTCATTTGAGAATAAAAATAAGTCATCTAAATTTGATATAGAATTTAATGTTGCAGAAGAAGAAAATAGATTATTACTCTCATTTGATTATAATAATAATCTATTCAAGCAATCAACAATTAAACGATATGTTGAATTCTATTTAAGGATTGTAAATATCATAATTGATGATATTGATATTAAACTTTCCCAAATCGAAATAATTTCAAAAGAGGAGCGTCACCAGCTACTGTACGAATTCAACGATACGAGGTTCAGTTACCCGAAAGGCAAGACGGTTCACCAGCTCTTCGAGGAGCAGGTTGAGAAAACGCCAGATGGGGTATCGGTCATCTACGACGGGAAACCGATGACCTACGCGGAGCTGGATAGCAAAGCAGGCCGGCTAGCCGGTTACCTACTACAGAAAGGGTACGGGGGTAAGCAGCTGGTCGGCATCATGGCCGACCGCTCCGCCGATATGGTCGTGGGCATCCTGGGGGTGCTGAAATCGGGGAGCGCGTACCTCCCCCTCGATGCCGATCACCCCAGGGAGCGGAACGAAAGGATAGTCCGCAGCAGCGGTATAAAGGTGCTGCTGACAAATATTCTTGGGCTACAGCAGGGGGGCGTAGAGATTCTAGCCCTCGCCGATGGGATCGCTGAGGGTCAGATCGATGCGGATCGGCGGGGCAGCGGGGATGACCTGGCCTACGTCATCTACACCTCCGGCTCCACCGGGGAGCCCAAGGGGGTAATGGTGGAGCACCAAAACGTGGTAAACTTCGTATTCGGGATGCGGAAGGTCTTCCGCATGCCGGAGGGCTCGGCGCTGCTCTCGCTGACCACGATCTCGTTCGACATCTTCGGGCTGGAGGTCTACGTCCCGCTGCTCGGCGGGGCGAGCGTGGTAATCGGCAGCGGGGATGACCAGTTGGATGTGAGCAGGATCTTCCGGTTGCTGGCGGAGCATAAAATAACCGTGCTCCAGCTGACCCCCTCGAGGCTCCGGCAGCTCCTCTCAAGGTTGGGCTCACCGATGCAGCTCAAAGGCGTAGAGACCCTGCTGGTTGGGGGCGAAGAATTCCCTCTCCAGCTCCTGGAGGAGGCACGGCGGGCGTTTACCGGGAGGATCTACAACGTATACGGGCCGACGGAGACCACGATCTGGTCGACGTACAAGGAGGTGACTGAGGGGCCGCTGAGCATCGGGCGACCAATCATCAATACACAGGTAAGGATTTTGGGTGCTGGAAATACCCTTCAACCGATTGGCGTAGCCGGAGAGCTTTGCATTTTAGGCGATGGAGTTGCTCGTGGGTACTATAAGAACCAACGGCTCACCGAGGAGAAGTTCATAGATATTTCGAATGGTGAAGGAGAACTAGCGAGGATTTACCGCACGGGCGATCTGGCCCGCTGGCTACCGGATGGGAACATCGAGTTTCTGGGGCGGATGGACAGCCAGGTGAAGATCCGGGGGTATCGGATCGAGCTCGGAGAGGTGGAGAGCGCAATCCTGAGGTCGGATGCAATCAGGGAATGCGTGGTCATCGCCAGGGAGGACAACGGGGAGAAACACCTGTGCGCGTACGTGGTGTGCAAGGGCGGACTCGACCAGCAGGCCCTGCGAGATCAACTGGGCAGGCTGCTGCCGGACTACATGATCCCGTCCTACTTCGTGACGCTGGATGAACTCCCGCTGACGGCGAACGGGAAGGTGAACCGTAAAGCCCTGCCCGCCCCCGATGCAACGGCAGGGGTTGAATACGCCCCACCATCGAGCGAAACGGAGGTGCGGTTGGTGGAAACCTGGTCGGAAGTGCTGAGTATCCCGCAGGAGGCGATCAGCGTAACGGCCAACTTCTTCAGCATAGGGGGTAACTCCCTGCGGGCCACGGTGCTTATCGGGAGGATGCACCGGGAGTTGGGCGTAGATCTTCCCATGCGGGAGGTGTTCAGGAACCCGACCATCCGTGAGCTCGCATTACTGATGGATATTATCATGAGAGGCAAAAGTGCACAGCCAATAAGTTATGTAAATAAAGAAATAATTGTACTATGATAGCATCCGAACTACTAGTCAAGCTATTCGATCTTGGCGTTGACCTGAATGTTGACGACGATAAGCTTATCATTGCTGCTGGACCAGGCCTTTTGACAGAGGAATTGGTTCTTGAGATCAGGGCTCACAAGGGTGAGATTCTGGATATCCTAAAGTTAAGATCAAAGAATAAAATATTTCATGATATAAACCCCGCTCCGGAGAAACCCTACTACCCATTATCCTCTGCCCAGAGGCGCTTGTACCTACTTCAGCAGTTGGAGTTAGGTTCAACTGCTTACAACATGCCCGGTGTTATACCGTTAGGTTCAGGAATGGACAAAACTAAAATAGAATGGGTTTTCCGGCAGCTAATTGCTCGACACGATAGTCTCCGTACGAGTTTTGAGGTGATCGGGGATGAACCTGTTCAGCGGGTCCATAAGGAGGTGGATTTTAGCATAGATAGTTATACGATTGAAAAATCGGAAGTGCAAGAGAGGAGTGCAAGTTTCATACAAGCCTTCTATTTGTCCAGAGCACCACTTTTACGGGTTGCGGCGTTTGATGTAAAAGGGGAGGAGAGCCTCCTGATGATAGACATGCACCACATCATCGGCGATGGGGTTTCGCAGGGCATACTGGAAGCGGAGTACCAAGCGCTCTGCTCGGGAGAAGTGCTACCCCCGCTGAGGCTTCAGTACAAGGACTACAGCGAGTGGCTGAACAGCGTGGAGCACCAGGAACGGGTTAAGGGGCATGAGGAATACTGGGTGAATAGGTTCGCCGGAGAACTCCCAGTTCTGAGCCTGCCCGTTGACTATCCTCGCCCATCAATACAGAGTTACGATGGAGCAATTGTAGACTTCGTTTTAAGCAAAGAGGAAACTAAAAGAATTAAGTCGGTGGGTGAGCAACATGGACTTACCCTGTACATGAGCCTCCTATCGGCTTACACCATTCTACTATCGAGGCTGAGCGGTCAGGAGGACATCATCGTGGGTACGCCGATAGCGGGACGTAACCATCCCGATCTGGAGGGTATTGTCGGGATGTTCGTGAATACGCTGGTCATCCGGAGCAGTTTAGAAAGCGGCGATACCCTGAAGGGCTTCATGGAAAGGATGAAGCAGTCCTCTCTAGAGGCTTTCGAGCATCAGGACTACCCGTTCGAGGATCTGGTGGAAAAGGTATCGGTGAATAGGGATCTGAGCCGTAATCCGCTTTTCGATGCATTGTTCAGTCTTCAGAATCAGGCGGAGTATACGAGAGATATTTCGATGCTCAGCGAACAGGTCTACATCCATGAACTAGGTGTGTCGAAGTTCGATCTTACACTAACGGTAATTGACGGCGGTGAGCAATTGCTATTGAGTTTCGAATATTGCACAAAACTTTTCAAGCCAGAAACTATAGAACGCTATATTGGTTATTTCAAGCGGATAGTGAATCAAATAGCTACTACTCCGGAGATACAGTTATCAAGGGTAGAGTTGCTGAATGATGAGGAGCGACACCAACTACTGTACGAGTTCAATGATACGCAGTTCAGCTACCCGCGGGGCAAGACGGTTCACCAGCTCTTCGAGGATCAGGTGGAGAAAACGCCGGATAGAGTATCGGTCATCTACGACGGTAAACCGATGACCTACGCGGAGCTGGATGGCAAGGCTGATCGGTTAGCCGGTTACCTTCTACAGAAAGGGTACGGTGGTAAGCAGCTGGTCGGCATCATGGCCGACCGCTCCGCCGAGATGGTCGTCGGCATCCTGGGGGTGCTGAAATCGGGTAGCGCGTACCTCCCCCTCGATGTCGATCACCCCAGGGAGCGGAACGAAAGGATAGTCCTCAGCAGCGGGGTAAAGGTGTTGCTAACCAATATGGCTGGACTTGAGCAGGATGGCGTGGAGGTTCTAGCCCTCGCCGATGGTATTGCTGAGGGTCAGAACGAGGCGGATCGTAGGGGTAGCGGGGATGATCTGGCCTACGTCATCTACACCTCCGGCTCCACCGGGGAGCCCAAGGGGGTAATGGTGGAGCACCAGAACATCGTTAACTTCGTGTTCGGGATGCGGGAGGTCTTCCGCATGCCGGAGGGCTCGGCGTTGCTCTCGCTGACCACGATCTCGTTCGACATTTTCGGGCTTGAGGTCTACGTCCCGCTGCTCGGAGGGGCTAGCGTGGTAATCGGTAGCGGGGAGGATCAGCGGGATGTGAGCCGGATACTGCATTTGGTGGCTGATCATAAAATAGCCGTGCTCCAGCTGACCCCCTCGAGGCTCCGGCAGCTCCTCTCAGGGCTGGGCTCACCGGCGCAGCTCAAAGGCGTAGAGACCCTGCTGGTCGGGGGCGAAGAATTCCCCCTCCAGCTCCTGGAGGAGGCACGGCGGGCGTTTACCGGGAGGATCTACAACGTATACGGACCGACGGAGACCACGATCTGGTCGACGTACAAGGAGGTGACTGAGGGGCCGCTGAGCATCGGGCGACCAATCATCAATACACAGGTAAGGATTTTGGGTGCTGGAAATACCCTTCAACCGATTGGCGTAGCCGGAGAGCTTTGCATTTTAGGCGATGGAGTTGCTCGTGGGTACTATAAGAACCAACGGCTCACCGAGGAGAAGTTCATAGATATTTCGAATGGTGAAGGAGAACTAGCGAGGATTTACCGCACGGGCGATCTGGCCCGCTGGCTACCGGATGGGAACATCGAGTTTCTGGGGCGGATGGACAGCCAGGTGAAGATCCGGGGGTATCGGATCGAGCTCGGAGAGGTGGAGAGCGCAATCCTGAGGTCGGATGCAATCAGGGAATGCGTGGTCATCGCCAGGGAGGACAACGGGGAGAAACACCTGTGCGCGTACGTGGTGTGCAAGGGCGGACTCGACCAGCAGGCCCTGCGAGATCAACTGGGCAGGCTGCTGCCGGACTACATGATCCCGTCCTACTTCGTGACGCTGGATGAACTCCCGCTGACGGCGAACGGAAAGATTAACCGTAAAGCCCTGCCCGCCCCCGATGCAACGGCAGGGGTTGAGTACGCCCCCCCGTCGGGCGAAACGGAGGTGCGACTGGTGGGAACTTGGTCGGAGGTGCTGGGCATCCCGCAGGAGGCGATCAGCGTGACGGCCAACTTCTTCAGCATAGGGGGTAACTCCCTGCGGGCCACGGTGCTGATCGGGAGGATGCACCGGGAGCTGGGCGTAGAGCTGCCCATGCGGGAGGTGTTCAGGAACCCGACCATCCGGGAGCTCGCACTATTGATTGATATTATTATGAGAGACAACAGTACAAAGTTAATAAGTAATGTAGAGAAAGAGAGAATTGTACTATGATAGCATCCGAACTACTAGTCAAGCTATTCGATCTTGGCGTTGATCTTAATATTGAAGGTGATAAACTTATTATTGATGCAGCTCCTGGCCTTTTGACAGAGGAATTGATCCTTGAGATCAGGGCTCACAAGGGCGAGATACTGGATATCCTAAAGCTGAGATCGAAGAATAAAATTTTTCATGATATAAACCCCGCACCTGAGAAACCCTACTACCCCTTATCCTCCGCCCAGAGACGCTTGTACCTGTTGCAGCAAATGGAGATAGAATCTACTGCATACAACATGTTATATACCAGATTTATCAATATAAATTTCGATAAATCAAAATTAGAATGGGTTTTCCGACAGTTGATAGCCCGGCATGAGAGCCTCCGTACGAGTTTTGAGGTAATCGGGGATGAACCCGTTCAGCGGGTTCATAAGGAGGTGGATTTTTGCGTTGAAAGCTATACAATTGAAAAATCGGAGGCGCAAGAGCGCAGTTCAAATTTCATAAAAGCCTTCGATTTGTCACGGGCGCCTCTTTTACGGGTTGCGGTGTTTGAGGTAAAAGGGGAGGGAAGCCTCCTGATGATCGACATGCACCACATCATCGGCGATGGGGTTTCGCAGGGCATACTGGAGGCGGAGTACCAAGCGCTCTACTTCGGAGAGGTGCTACCCCCGCTGAGATTTCAGTATAAGGACTACAGCGAGTGGCTGAACAGCGTGGAGCACCAGGAACGGGTTAAGGGGCATGAGGAATACTGGGTGAATCGGTTCGCTGGGGAGCTTCCAGTGCTGAGCCTGCCAGTTGACTATCCTCGCCCTGTAATTCAGAGCCATGTGGGTGCTAGTGTAAACTTTGCATTAAGTAAAGAAGAAACCAAAAAGATTAAGTCAGCGGGTGAACAGCAAGGGCTTACCTTGTACATGAGCCTCCTGTCTGCCTACACTATCCTGCTTTCGAGGCTGAGCGGTCAGGAGGACATCATCGTGGGTACGCCGATTGCGGGTCGTAACCACCCCGATCTGGAGGGTATTGTCGGGGTGTTCGTGAACACGCTGGTCATCCGGAGCAGCGTAGAAAGTGGCGATACCCTGAAGGGTTTCATGGAAAAGATGAAGCAGTCCTCTCTAGAGGCCTTCGAGCACCAGGATTACCCGTTCGAGGATCTGGTGGAGAAGGTGTCGGTGATCAGGGATTTGAGCCGCAATCCCCTGTTCGATGCTATGTTCAGCCTTCAGAACCAATCGGAGTACATGGGAGACATTTCGATGCTCAATGGTGAGATTTACACCCATGAGTCTGGGATATCGAAGTTAGACTTGACATTGACCGCTGTCGACATTGGTGACCAGTTGCTTCTTTGTTTTGAGTACTGTACGAAACTTTATAAACCGAAAAGTGTAGAGCGTTTTATTGGGTTCTTCAAGCGGATAGTGAATCAAATAGCAACTACTCCTGAGGTACAGCTGTCAAGGGTAGAGGTACTGAGTGATGAGGTACGGCACCAACTGCTATACGAGTTCAACGACACTGGGCTTGATTATCCAAGAGAGAAGACTATCCACCAACTCTTTGAGGAACAGACGGAGAGGACTCCAGACCGAGTTTCGGTTTGCTGCGATGGAAATACAATGACCTATGCTGAGTTGGACATCAAAGCTAATGGTATAGCGCAGAAACTATTGAATGCTGGGTGCCAACCTAGTCAACTGGTGGGAGTAATGGCTGAGCGTTCGGTTGATCTGATTGCTGGTATTCTTGGAGTATTGAAATCGGGTTGCGCATATTTACCTCTTGATTCCCATCACCCTAAAGAACGGAACGATAAGATAATCAACAGCAGTGGTATAAAGGTGTTGCTAACAAATATTTCTAGGTTGCAGCAGAGTGATGTGGAGGTTCTGAGTTTAGTTGATGCTGATACTTCCGAAAAGTGTACAACGAACTTGAAAGGAATAAGGAAAGATAGCACGAATGATTTGGCTTATATTATCTATACTTCTGGCTCAACAGGGGAACCCAAGGGGGTAATGGTGGAACACCGAAATGTCGTTAACTTCGTGTTCGGGATGAAGGAATTATTCGAGATGGAAGAGGGCTCAGTGTTGCTCTCATTAACAACGATCTCGTTTGACATTTTCGGGCTGGAGGTTTACGTTCCGCTGCTCAGCGGGGCGTGTATGGTAATCGGAAACGATGATGACCAGAGGGATGTGAATCGAATTAACCAGTTACTTGAGGAGTATAGGGTATCCGTACTCCAGTTGACGCCGTCAAGGCTACGATTACTTCTTACAGCAGGGGGATCAAAGTTACGATTTCAAAATGTAGAGACTTTATTGTTGGGTGGGGAAGAACTCCCCCTCTTATTGTTAGAAGAGGCTAGGCAGGCTTTTAAAGGGAAAATCTACAACGTTTACGGGCCGACGGAAACCACAATCTGGTCGACATACAAGGACGTAACAGAGGGGATGCTAAGCATAGGGCGACCAATAATCAATACACAGGTAAGGATTTTTGGTGCTGGAAATACCCTTCAACCGATTGGAGTAGCCGGAGAACTTTGCATTTTAGGCGATGGGGTTGCTCGTGGGTACTATAAGAACCAACGACTTACCGAGGAGAAGTTTTTAGATATATCGGATGGTGAGGGAGAGCGATTGAGGATGTACCGCACAGGTGATTTGGCTCGATGGCTTCCAGATGGGAATATAGAGTTTCTGGGTCGAATGGACAATCAGGTAAAGATCCGCGGATACCGGATCGAGCTCGGGGAGATAGAGAACGCAATATTAAAATCAAATAAAATTAAGGAATGCGTGGTGATCGTAAGGGAGGACAACGGGGAGAAATATCTGTGCGCATATGTGGTGTGTAAGGCCGATTTCGACCAGCAGACTTTGCGTGACCACCTGAGTAAACTACTGCCGGATTATATGATCCCATCCTACTTCGTTGTGATGGATGAACTACCGTTAACTGCAAATGGAAAGGTTAATCGTAAAGCCCTGCCCACGCCAGATGTAAAGGCAAGCGTTGAATACACCCCACCATCGAACGAGACTGAGGAGAAGTTGGTAGAGATTTGGTCGGAGGTGCTAAACATCTCGAAGGAGATGATCAGTGTAATAGAAAACTTTTTTGTTTTAGGTGGTAATTCATTAAAAGCAATATTATTGATAAATAGAATTAGAAAAGTATTTGAGGTAGAAGTTTCTCTGTCCTCGTTTATGCTTAATTCAACTATACAATATTTAGCTTTATTAATAAATGGGTTGAGTAAAAAAGAATATGTTTCAATTAAGTTAGTTGAAAAAAAAGAGTACTATCCTATATCATCTGTTCAAAAGCGTTTTTATATTATTCAGGTCATGAACCCTGAGAGTGTCACATTTAATTCGGATTGGTTAATTACAATTCCAAAAACCTTTTCATATGAAAAGGCTTCGGATATATTTAATATTGTTGTCGAAAGGCACGATGCTTTTAGAACATTTTTTATAAATCATAATAATACAATTATTCAAAGAGTTGTAGATAAGGTTAATGTTAAAATTGAGACATACAATATTAAAAAGAATGAAATTGATCAATTTATTGTTGATTTTAGAAAACCTTTTGATTTAAGTAAAGTTCCAATTTTAAAAATTGGCTATATTGTTGTTGAAGATGGCGATAATAACTTCATTTTGTATAATACACACCATATTTTTACAGATAGGAGAACATCATTGATATTAGAGGATGAATTTTCGAAAATTGTAAATAATGAGAAGTTAAAACCTCTTAAACTCCAGTATAAAGATTATGCAGAATGGCAAAATTCAAAAGTGCAACAAGATGAAATTAAAAAACAGGAAAAATATTGGCTTGAAGTTTTTAAGAGTGGTATTCCACAGATAAATTTACCCACTGATTTGGCCCGTCCGGAAATAATTAATTGGGATGATTGTTATAGCATAGGTGTGGTATATGATAATAATTATGCTAATAAAATTAGAAAGGCTGCTGAAAACGAAGGCGTTTCATTATTTGCATTCTTTTTATCTGTAACCAATTTATTATTAAATAAAATATCCGGAAATAACGATATCGTGGTTGGAACTTTTGCTTTAGGGCGGAATATGGTTGATTTGGAAAATATTGTAGGAGCTTTTATAAATACTATAGCTATTAGGAATACTTTTAGAACAGATACTTCATGCAAAGATTTCCTTAAAAACACTGCAAATAATATAATTCAAGCAACAGAAAATCAGGATTACCAGTTTGATGAATTAGTTGATTTGCTTAAAGTAAAACGAAAACCAAATCGAGAACCAATTTTTGATATAGTACTTACATTAACAGAAACTGATCAGGAGTTATCGTTGGAGAAGGAGGAAGGTTTGAAACATCATATTAAAACAGCAGGAAGAGGAGATTTGGTCTTTGAGATTATTACCTATCAGGAAAAGATTGTTTTGAGTATAATATATTGCGATAAATTATTTTTACCACAAACTATTGATAGATTTATTCGCTATCTAAATATAATAATTGATACTTTTTTAAATGATGTAAATATTAATATGTCTGAAATTAAACTCATTGAAATTGAAGAAATTACAAAACAAGAAAGAGAAGAAGTTGAGTTTGATATTTAATAGTTATACAGAGAAATAATCTTTATTTAATCTATTTAACTCAAGTTGCTAGATGCTAGTTGCTGATATTATGATTAGTAGAATTTTTCGTGGTTGTAGTTTATAATTGCGTTGTAATTTGCAATATTGATTTTTTGTGGCTTTGAGGCATTCTTTTATTTAGCCACCAAGGCACTAAAACACTAATAAAACACAAAGTTTAACTCGCTATTCTTAGCTACACCCTTTTTCGCCTCTTAAAATTAAAGTTAAATGCAAAAAGAATTAAATTCTGTAAATCACCAAACTAGCAATTTGCAACCAGTAACTAGCAACTTAGGTTATTTAGTTAAATAATATAAAACTATTGCTCTATAGCATTAAAATACTAATGATAATAATGTAAATCAATAGATTTTTTTGATAATATTAAAATCATGACCCTATCTTCAAATATGAAATATCCTACCTCATGGGTACAAAAGAGTATTTATTTTCAGAATAAAGCGAATCCCCAAAGTTTATTTTTCAATAAAAGGATTACTCTGGAATTGCCATTTGAAGAGAGTAATTATGAAATTGAAATTTTGTTAAATGTGATAATTTCAAGACATGAAATATTACGTACAAGTTTCGGTGAAGAAAACGGTATTGTTTATCAACTTATTCATGATGCGATTAATCTTAAAATTAGACATTTAAAATTAAATTTATTAGAGTTTAAAAAATACAAACTTAAATTTGTAAGACCTTTTAATCTTGCCAATGCCCCATTATTCAGGGCTGCATTTATAGAATTAGATAGCAATGAAAATATTCTATTACTTGATTTTCATAGTATAATATTTGATAATTACTCATTTCAAATTATTAGAAAAGAAATTCTAGAATTAATAAATAAAAAAGAACTCCCTAATATTCAAGTTCAATATAAAGATTTTGCTATCAAACAGAATGAAAGTATCGTTGATGGTACTTATAGAAGCAGTATCGATTTTTGGCGTAATGAAATAAATGACACCTCATTTCAACTTGAATTACCAGTAGATAATTATAAAAAAAATAGCGAATTACAACTAACAAAATGTATTGATATTCTATTGGATAAACATTTGGTAACCAAAATAAAAATAATTGTTGATAAATCGAAACGCTCTTATCTGCATGTATTCTTAGCTGTTTTTAATATCTTATTGAGAAAAATAACTCGAAATGAGGAAATTACTATTGGTGTTCAGGATTACAATCAGGTAAATCGCAAAAATACAATTGGAAACTTTACCAACTTGTTACCTGTAATAATGAAAGTAAATAATGATGAAACAGCCAATCGTTTTATTAAAGATATTGAAAACAAAGTAAATACCATTTTTGAATTTCATAATATTCCTTTTGTTTTATTTGAAAAGGAAAACTTAACAGATTCTGCAATCAGTTGTATTTACAGTTATTCTGAAATTGAAAATGATATTAAAGTAGATTGGAAATCTGAGTTTAATTATAGTGAATCATATTGCAATGATTTTACTAATTATGATTTGGGACTTTTTGTTGAAAGACATAAAAACGAATTTGTACTTAAATTTAGTTATTTACCATCAGCCTTTTATTCATCAACTATAGAGCGGTTTATTAGTTATTTTAAGAGTATTATTGTCCAAATTTGTGAGGACTTGGATGAAACTATTTCAAAAGTAGAATTAATCACTAATGAAGAAAGGCAAGAAATTTTATACCAGTTTAACAACTCACGGAATAGTTTTAATACTGAAACTCCAATTAATAAATTATTTAATGAACAGGTAATTAAATATCCTAATAAGGTTGCTTTAGTTTTTGGAAATATAAAAATTACATACTCTGAACTTGATAATCTAAGTGATATATTATCAAATAATTTAATTGAGGAAGGTCTTGTTTCATTTAGTGTTGTTGGTTTATTAGTTGATAGAACACCGGAAATGGTAATAGGAATATTATCTATTTTAAAGTGTAACTGTATTTATCTACCTCTTGATGCAGATTATCCAACCTCTCGGATGGAGCATATGTTAAAAGATTGTGATACACAATTAGTTTTAGCAGGAAATGGACTTGGAAAGAGTATATCCAAACTCTGCAAATTGATTGATATAAATGAATTTTTAAATACTAAAAGTCGAATAAATAGAGATCCCTTAGAATATTGTCCCTATGCATACATTATGTACACATCGGGATCAACGGGTAGACCCAAAGGGGTATTGGTTAAGCAAAGTGGAATTGTACGATTGGTTAAGAATAATAATTATGTACCCTTATCGGAAGAAACAGTAATACTACAGACCGGTGCAGTTGTATTTGACGCTACAACTTTTGAAATGTGGGGAGCACTTTTAAATGGGGGGAAGTTAGTTTTAACTGAAAAAGAGGAATTAGTAAATACTAACCGATTAGGTAAAGCATTATCTAATCAAAATGTAAACACCCTATGGCTCAGTTCAGCATTTTTTAACCAGTTAATACAGGAAGATAGTAGTATATTTAAACCAATAAAGTGGTTATTGGTAGGGGGTGACATTTTATCTCCAATCCATATACAAAAAGCAATGCTAGATAACCCAAAATTGAAAATAATTAACGGTTATGGGCCAACAGAGAATACAACATTTAGCACCACCTTTTTAATTAAAGAAGCTGAATACACATCAATACCCATCGGTAAACCTATATCTAACTCAGTTTGTTACATTTTAAGTGAACAAAAAACTTTGCAACCCATTGGAATAGTTGGCGAACTATTTGTTGGTGGGGATGGTCTATCCGCGGGTTACCTGAATAACCCGGAAATGACTCACGATAAATTTGTTGATAACCCTTTTATTTTAGGAGAGAAACTATACAGAACAGGTGATTTAGCACGTTGGCTTGCTGATGGAGATATTGAGTTTATAGGTCGCATAGATAATCAGGTAAAAATTAGAGGGTTTCGTATCGAACTTGGAGAAATTGAGAGAAGCATTTTAGAGCAGTCTAGTGTAAGTGATTGTGTTGTGTTAAAAAGGACAGATAATCAGGAGGATTACATTTGTGCATATATAGTCGCTGCTGATCCTCAAGACTTTTCAATTGAAAGCATTAGGAGTTATATTTCCAAGAATTTACCGATATATATGATTCCGTCATATTTTGTTCTGCTAGATAAATTCCCTCTAACTATCAATGGTAAGATTAATCGGAAAGAATTACCTGCCCCAGAAATTAAAATAGATAATGATTTTGAAACCCCAAGTAACAAAACAGAGGAAAAATTGCTTTCCATCTGGTCTGATGTTTTAAGAGCTAATGCTAATAAAATTAGCCTCAATTCTAGCTTCTTTCAACTCGGTGGTCATTCATTAAAAGCAGCAAGGTGTATTGCCCGAATAGAAAAAGAATTAGGTGTTAGAATTGGCTTAAGTGATTTCTTTAAATGCCTTACAATCAAAAAGCTTGCTCAAAAGGTTGAATCAAATAGCAAAGAAAAATATATTGAAATAGTACCTGCCATACCAAAGCGTTCATATCCATTAACAATCATTCAGAGGCAGATGTACTATTTTTATCAGCTAAACTCTAAGTGCACCTCTTATAATACACCCTATGAAATTCATTTGAGTAAGGTCTACTCCTTAAACGAAATCTCATCTGCTATTAATACAATAATTGCACGGTATGAAATATTACGAACTAATTTTATTGAAGAAATTGGCATACCATTTCAAGTAGTTAACCAAAACCTAAGTATCAATATTGATTATTATGATTTAAGTACCATATCTTTTCAGCAAATCACTGAAAAATTCATAAGGCCATTTAATTTATCTAGCGGAACTTTAATTAGAGTAGCCTATATCGTAAATGATGCCTCTTCGAGCATACTTATTGATCAACCTCATATTATTACCGATGCTCAATCATTGGTTGTTGTTGAGAAAGAATTAAATTGCCTACTTGATAATGTAAAATTACCTGAAATTAAACTTCAATTTAAGGATTATTCGGAATGGGTTAATTCAATTATTGAAACCCCTTACTATAAAAAGCAGGAACAGTATTGGCTTGATCTATATTCCGATGAAATAACCTCACTCGAACTTCCATACGACACTAAACCAGTTTCCTTTCTTGATAAAAGAGGAAAAATGGTTTCCTTTAAGTTAAACGATGAGGAGATAAGAACTATTGAGTCTTTTTGTAAAGATGGTAGAACCCTGTTCTCTACCACCTTTGGTTTCTTTAATATTTTCCTGAATAAAATAACAAATCAGGAGGATATAATTGTGAGTATTCCTGTGGCAGGAAGACAGCGTGAGGATTTGATGGATATGCTAGGAATGTTTGTCAATACATTAGTGCTGAGAATCCCTTTTGAAAAAGAAATTACAATTACAGGTTTTTTTGAGGTTGTTAGAAATTGTGTTATAAAGGCTCTTGATAATCAGGATTACCCATTAGAGGATTTAATTAGCAATATCTCATTCGCACGAATTCCGGGTAGAAATCCATTGTTCGATGTTATATTTAATTATCTTGAGACAAATGTAAATTGCGAGGAATTAGAGTGGAATAAAGTTAGGTTGAATAATCATCTTGATTTAGAAGCAAAGTTTGATTTAACATTCAATGTAAAAAAATATAATGATATCATAGTATGTGAGTTTGAATACTTCTGTGATCGTTTTAAACCATCAACAATCGATAGATTTATAAAGTATTTTAAAAGGATAATCAATCAGGTTGCACAAAAACCTAATATCAGAATAGCTGATATTGAAATAACCTCTGACCAAGATAAGCATCAGCTACTATTCGATTTGAATTTCACCAATATTGACTATCCCAAGGATAAAACTGTTCATGAGCTATTTAAGTCTCAAGCAACAAGAACTCCAGATAATATTGCAATAAAACTTAATAATCAATGTATTACATATGTTGAGCTGAATGAGAGGACAGATAGAATAGCGAATGTCCTGAGGGACAATGGGGTTAAACCCGATGATGTAGTTGGATTGCTAATGGATCGCTCCATAGAGACCGTTATAGGTATGATATCCATTCTAAAAGCGGGCGGAGCCTACCTACCTATCGATGTAAGCTACCCCGAGGATCGTAAGCAATACCTTATAAATGATAGCGGAACAACTACCATACTAACCACCAAGGATCAAAAGGTTAGTTCTGGTAAGAATATTAACACCCTTTGTGTAGAAGATTTAGAGGCCGAATCTAATAAAACCCGTGACATCCAGAACGTAAATAAACCTTCAGATCTTTGTTATGTAATTTACACGTCAGGAACAACAGGGAATCCTAAAGGGGTGATGGTAGAGCACAGAAATGTTGTCAGGTTATTTTTTAATGAGAAGTTTCAGTTTGACTTTGACTCTGATGATGTTTGGACTATGTTTCATAGTCATTGCTTCGATTTTAGCGTATGGGAGATATATGGAGCCCTCCTTTTCGGAGGAAAGTTGGTTGTAATACCTAAATTGATTGCAATGGATACTTTGGCCTACTTAACAATACTAAGAGAAGAAAAAGTAACCGTACTCAACCAGACACCAAGTGCATTCTACAACCTATCCCAAGAGGAACTTGCAATTCCCCATAAATTACTATCACTGAGGTATGTAATATTCGGAGGGGAGGCATTAAGTCCTGGAAAATTAGAAAAGTGGAAACTTCGTTACCCTAGCACAAAACTTATAAACATGTTTGGGATAACGGAAACCACCGTACACGTGACTTATAAAGAGATTGGAGATTATGAAATCACCAACAATATAAGTAATGTAGGAAAACCAATCCCAACATTATCGGTGTATATTTTTGATAAATACCAAAAACTGTTGCCCAATGGGATTATTGGGGAGATATATGTAGGTGGTGCAGGTGTTGCACGTGGATACCTTGGGAAAAAGGAGCTTACAGATTCAAAATTCATCATAAACCCATATAATTCAGAGGAAAGGTTATACAGATCTGGCGATCTTGGACGAGTTCTTCACACAGGGGACATAGAATATATTGGAAGGATTGATCATCAGGTGCAGCTGAGAGGATTCAGAGTTGAACTCGGAGAAATAGAGAGTCAACTCATATCCCATCACAAAATCAATGAGGCAGTGGTCATCGCCAAAGAAAAAGAGGGTGATAAATACCTAATAGCCTACTACGTTTCAGCAGAAGATATTAATGTGCTTGAAATGCGGAACTTCTTATCGGCAAAGTTGCCTGATTATATGGTTCCATCATACTACGTTCGACTGGACAAACTACCTTTAACCTCTAATGGAAAGTTGGATAATAAAGCACTCCCAGAACCAGAGATTAAAGTTGGAGAAGACTATATTGCCCCTTCTAATGAAATTGAAGCGAAACTTGTCGAAATATGGTCGGAGGTGTTGAATATTGGTAAAGAAAAGATTAGTACAAAATCCATCTTTTTTGCAATTGGAGGACATTCCTTAAAAGCAATATTTGTACTTGCCAAGATTCATAAAGAGTTTAATGTTCGTATTTCTATGCGTGATTTCTTATCAAATCCAACAATAAAAGATATTGCGCAGCTTATCGTAAAAAATAAATACAGTCAATTTGAATCAATTAAGAGTATAGAAAAAAGAGAGTACTATTCACTCTCTGCACAGCAGAAAAGGGTATTTGTTATCCAGCAAATAAATAGGGACAGCATTATGTATAATGTTTTTACTCAAATCCCCATTTATAAGAACTGTGAGGTTCAGGATATTTCGGATGCTTTAAATAAAATTATACAGCGACACGAAATTTTACATTCTGGTTTTGAGTATGTTAATAATATTCCGGTTCAAAAAATATATGATAATATAAATGTTAGTATTCAATGTTATAATGACGATAAAGAAAATTTAGATGATATTATAAGTAATTTTATAAAACCATTCGATTTAGCAAAACCACCCCTTGTTAGAGCTATCCTATTTCAACGTAAGAATAGTAATGTATTGGTCATTGATATGCATCATATAATTATTGATGAATACTCAGTGGATATGTTTACAAAAGAAATTAATTTTTTGATTGAAAATAAACCCTTAAAAAAATTAAAATTACAGTATAAAGATTTTGCTTACTGGAACAACCAGCTGCTCAAAACCGAATTGGTTAATAAACAGGGTCGTTACTGGTTAGATGTTTATAAAGATAGAATACCAAGGTTGAATTTGCCATATGATAATACAGAAAATGTTAACAAAAAAGAAAAGATTGTAAACTTCAAAATCGATGGAAACCTAGCAAGTTCACTATATAGTATAACTTCGCGTGAGAAGGTAACAGTATTTTCATTGATGCTAACAATAACAAGCATTCTGATAAGAAAAATTTCCAGCGAAAATGATATTGTTGTTGGAATACCCGTATCTGGTAGAACACATAATGATTTAACGGATATTTTTGGTTTTTTTGTTAATACAATTGCCCTCCGATTATTCTCCGATGGGAATAAAAAAATTGTAGAATACCTTAATGATGTAAAAGAGAAGTGCATAATTGCTTTCGATAATCAGGATTATCAATATGATAAATTGATAGAGGATTTAATGGATTTTCATAAATGTAAGGATAGGAGTTTGTTTAATGTAATGTTTACAGCAACCGACTTAAGAGATAATGAGGTAAATCTTGATTACGATATTGAAAGGGGTATTGAAAGTATTAATAATAGCCCTAAATGCGATTTGCTGTTTTCATGTAAATCATATCAAGAAAGCATTGATATTTCTATATATTACGATGGCTCTAAATTTAAGAATGACACTATTATTCGTTATTCAAACTATTTTATCGAAATAGTAAAAGCAATTACCCAAGATCTTACTACAACACTTAATGATATTAATGTTTCTCACGATTTACAGGCTATAACTCCTCGAAAAGGTGAAATAGATTTTGAGATTTAACAAACATTAATTATTATTAATGAAAATGTGCAACCCAATCTAGTATCTTAAAATTATAATGCAGAGCCTAACAATACATATCTTTTCTGCTAATAAAATCAATGCCAATTACATTTTTTGAATTCTAATATAAAAATGACGAATATGAGAAATAGCAATTTTTCGGAACAATTGAACATTGTTGCAAATCAAAATGTGAAAGAGAAGAAATATTGGATCGAAAAACTTTCGGGGAGCCTTTCTAAATCAACACTTCCATACGACCTTAATAAAATATCAGAAAATATAAACCTTAATGCATATCATACAGAAATACCCATAGAAATCGCCGAACGTTTATTAATAATAAGCAAAGGGTCGAATGATGCATTACATATGATTTTAATGACTTGCCTATTTATTTTTATTAATAAATCAACAGGGGACGACGATATTATAATTGGTACACCAGTATATAAAATCGATAAATCAGAAGATTTAATAAATAAAATATTACCAATACGCGAAAAGATTGATAAAAATGATACTTTCAAACAACTACTTATAAAAATAAAAAATGGAATTAAAGATGCTGATAGTAATGCAAACTATCCAATTGAGTTATTAGCTAACCAACTGGAGGTAGATAATAAAAATAATTACTTTCCATTATTTGAAATTGCCTTAATGATTGAAGGCATTCATGATTTAAAATATCTTGAAGAAATTGAAATTAATCTTGTATTTTCTTTCGATTTCAACGAGAATAAAAAATTGTTTAAGATTTTATATAACCCTTCATGCTACTATCTTGAATCAATAAAGAGAATTGCCGATTTATTTGTATTAGTACTTAAAGGCACTTTATTTAATGTTGATGATAAATTTTCTTCAATTGAAATAATTACACCAGAAGAAAAGCAAGAAATTATTTCCGAATTTAATAATACTAAAACTAACTACCCACGAGATAAATCAATCCATCAAATATTCAGGGAACAAGCTAATAAATACCCAGCCAAAACGGCTTTAGTTTATGGAGATATAAAAATATCATACGCTGATCTCGATTATCTGAGTGATTTGTTAGCTTCTCATTTAATAAAAAAAGGTATTCTTCCTAATAGCATTGTTGGCTTATTGGTTGATCGAACACCTGAGATGATAATAGGAATATTATCAATTTTAAAGTGTGGTTGTATCTATTTACCCCTTGATATCGATTATCCACCTTCTCGTTTAGAATACATGGTTAAAGATTGCAATGTACAATCAGTTTTAGTGGGAAGTGGATTAGGAGATGGTATTCCAAAACAATACAATTTGATTGATATTGGTGGCGTTATAAAAACCAAAAACAAGGTAGATGTAAAACCGTCAGAGTATTGTCCCTATGCCTATATTATGTACACTTCAGGATCAACAGGAAAACCAAAGGGAGTACTGGTTAAACAGCAGGGAGTTGTTAGGTTGGTTAAAGATGTTAATTATACTATGCTAACACAAGATACGGTAATACTTCAAACAGGTGCGCCTGTATTTGACGCCACAACCTTTGAAATTTGGGGGACATTACTGAATGGTGGTAAATTGGTTATGGTAGAAAAGGAAACCATATTGAACGTAAATAAATTGAGTTCAGCAATTGTTGAAAATAACATCAATACACTTTGGTTGAGCTCATCATTGTTCAATCAAATAATACAAGAGAAAAAAGATGTTTTTTTAGGGATAAAATATTTGCTTGTAGGCGGTGATATTGTATCATTTAAACATGTGAAAATAGCATATGAAAACAATTCAGATATACAAGTGATAAATTGCTATGGGCCTACAGAAAATACAACATTCTCAACTACATATCAAATCCCAAGCGATATATCTGGAGATATACCAATTGGTAAACCAATAAATAATTCAACTGCTTATATACTAGATAAGAGCAGTAAATTGCAACCAACTGGAATTGTGGGAGAGTTATTTGTTGGTGGAGATGGTTTGGCTGTGGGTTACATAAATAACCCAGAGATGACTCATGATAAGTTTATAAATAATCCATTTAATATTGGAGAAAGGTTATATCGGACAGGGGATTTGGCACGATGGTTATTGGATGGAAATATCGAATTTATAGGACGTATTGATAATCAGGTAAAAATCAGAGGATTCAGGGTTGAACTTGGCGAAATTGAGCGAAGTATTTTAGAACACAGTAGTGTAAAGGATTGTGTTGTTATTAAAAGAACAGAAAACAATGAAAGTTACATCTGTGCTTATATTGTCCCGAATGATAATATGAACTTTACAATCGCAATTATACGAGATTTTATTTTTGAAAAATTGCCAGAGTATATGATTCCTTCCTATTTTGTCCAAATTGATAAGATTCCTTTAACAATAAATGGAAAAGTTGATAAAAAAGCATTACCAATACCAGAAATAAGCATTGATAATGAATATTGCCCGCCATCAAATGAAACACAAAAAAAATTAGTCCGAATTTGGTCAGAAATCCTAAACATACCTCAAGAGCAAATTAGTATAAATGCTAATTTCTTCGAAATTGGTGGTCATTCCCTACGTGCTACAATATTTGCCAATAGATTATATGAAGAAATGAATGTTGAGATTAGGCTAAACGAATTTTTTAATAACCCTACAATTAATAAAATTTCCGAATTAATTAAAAATGATATTGAAGTCAATGTAGATGGAGATTTTGATGAGATTTCTATTTAATCCCATTTCATGTTTCGAAATGATATTTTAATACTACACAGGCAAATTAAGTAATAGCATTTATTCGATTTGAATAATCTAGAAAAACAATAAATATGGAAAGCAATAGCGTTGCGACATCATTATTTGAGAAATTAATTGCATTAAATGTAACTATAAGTATTGTTAACGATGAACTGAAAATTAAAGCACCTAAGGGTGTTTTGACAAATAATTTAATTGAAGAATTAAAACTTCACAAAGAAGAACTTTTAAAAATTTGCAAAAAAAAGAATATTTATAAAGTAATAAATAATGTTGAGAAAAAGGAGTATTATCTTCTTTCCTCTTCTCAGAAACGTTTGTTTTTATTACAACAGTTGGATTTAAATTCTAAGGCATATAACATGCCTTATTTTATTCAAATAGGTAATGATATAAATAAAGAATCAATCGAGGAAATATTTAAAAAATTAATAGCCCGTCATGAAAGTTTACGAACAAGTTTTCATTTAATTAACGATATTCCTGTTCAACGAGTTCACAAAAACTTGGATTTTAAAATAAGCGAATATGTAACTGATGAGTTAAATATTATTGAAGAATTTATAACCCCTTTTGATTTAGGACAAGTTCCTTTAATAAGAGTTACAATTTTAAGATCACTCAGTGACAATATCACTCTCTTAATAGATATGCACCATATAATTACTGATGGAACCTCACATTCTATTTTAGAGCAGGAGTTTTTTAAGTTATTTTTAGGTCAATCACTATTACCTCTCCGTATACAATATAAAGACTTTGCTGTATGGCATAATAACCAAGATCAGAAGATTAAGATAAAAGAGCAGGAAGCATTCTGGCTCTCTCAATTCTCTGGAGAACTTCCTGTACTCGATTTACCTATGGATTTTACCCGTCCTACAATACAAAGTGTTGAAGGGGCAATATTTCAAATTGCATTAACAAAGGATGAAACTAATTTGGTTAGGACGTTTGCTAGGGATAACGAGTTAACGTTATTCATGTCAATACTAATGATCTATTCGATTTTACTTTCAAAACTTACTGGACAGGAGGATATCATTATTGGGGTTCCAATTGCCGGTAGACGCCATAATAATTTAGCAAACATTGTAGGTCTTTTTATTAATACAATTGCTATTAGATGCAAAGTAAATGTAGAGCAAACCATAAAAAACTTTGCCGAAAGCATTAGGCAACAGTCTTTAAATGCATTTGAAAATCAAGATTACCCATTTGAAGAGTTGGTTGAACGGGTCGCGTTAAGTAGAGACCTTAGCCGTAATCCATTGTTTAATGTGATGTTCAATATGCTCAACCAATCTGAGTATAGTGGAGATCTAACAGAGATGAGTGAAGATACTCTTGTACATAAGCCTTATATATCTAAGTTCGATCTCACTATAACGGCGATGGACTTTGGGGAACAACTTTTATTAAGTTTTGATTATTGTACTAAACTTTTCAAACCCGAAACCATAGAGCGATTCATCGGGTACTTCCGGCAAATACTGGGGCAGCTCCCGGGAATGCTCGGGGAGAGGCTATGCGATGTTGAGATCGTATCGGAGCAGGAGCGGCGAAAGTTGCTGTACGAGTTCAACGGAACAAAAACAGATTACCCGACGGACAAAACGATCCACCAGCTCTTCGGGGAGCAGGCGCAGCGGACTCCAAATGGACTAGCTTTGGTTTATGGACAGCAGAAACTAACCTATCATGATCTCGATGAGCGGAGTAACCAGCTGGCTCGGCACATTCGGTCGCAGTACGAGGTAAGGGCGAAGCGAGCCCTCACCGAGGGTATCCCCATCGCCCTATACCTGGAGAGGAGTTTGGAGATGGTGATCGGCATCCTTGCCGTGCTGAAGGCCGGGGGTGCCTACGTGCCCATGGATACCAGCTACCCGCAGGAGCGGGTGAACTATATCCTCAAGGATACCGGGGTGGAGCTTGTGCTCACCCAGCAACCCCTAATTGAAGGTCATCACGTGTGGCTGCCGGCGGGAAAGGCCATTCCCATCGACCTGACAGAAAGGCTATACGCAGAGGAGAATTCCTCAAGCCTGCCGCAGTATGGCAAGGCAACGGATCTTGCGTACATCATCTATACCTCCGGCTCCACAGGGATTCCCAAGGGAGTTCCCATCTCGCACGGTAACTTTTGCCCGCTGGCGTACTGGGGGTTCGATGCGATCGGATTGCTGCCGGAGGATCGGGTGCTACAGAACCTATCGTACTACTTCGACTGGTCTGTTTGGGAGATCTTCATCACACTTACCTCAGGGTCCTCCCTATATATTGTGCCCAAGGAGCTCCTGCTAGACCCGATGCAGGTTTATGATTTCATAAACGCCAACCGCATAACCATCCTGCATGGGACACCCTCGTGGTTCAACGCCGTGCTGCAGAATGGCATTAGGTTAGAATCTCTCCGGATGCTCATTCCCGGTGCAGAGAAACTCACTGCGGCGATGGTCTCCCGGTTTATCAGTCACGTAAACCCGCATTGCCGGATATTCAACATGTACGGTCCAACCGAGGCCACCATCATGGCGGCTGTCCACGAGATCGACAGGGGCCGCATGGCGTACTACCAAACCCTACAGAGCATCCCGATCGGCAAGCCAATAGCAAACTCATCGCTTATCGTGCTGGATAAGGGGATGAAACTGTGCCCCGAAAACATCTCAGGGGAATTATACATCTCCGGGGATTCGTTATCAGCGGGGTACCTGAATGACGAGGTGAAGACCCGGAGGCTATTCATCCCCAATGTCTACAAGGAGATAAAAGGGGATATTCTATACAAGACTGGTGATTTGGTTCGCTGGCTGCCCGATGGCAACATCGAGTTTCTTGACAGAATTGACCATCAAGTCAAGATCCGGGGGTTTAGGATAGAACTGGGCGAGATAGAAAGTGCTCTGCTCAGGCATAAAAGTATACGGGAAGCCCTAGTAATAGTAAGAGAGGATAATGGAGAAAAAAATTTATGCGCATATATCGTATGCGAAGGAAAAATTGATGTGGACGAACTACGCGCTCATCTAGCAGTTAGCCTCCCAAACTATATGCTCCCATCAACCTATATGGAGCTTGAGAAGCTACCGTTGAATAGCAATGGTAAGGTGGATCGTAGATCGCTACCCTCACCCGAGCATAGGACAGGCACTGGCTACGTAGCACCTTCAACCGTCATTGAGGCTGAGCTGGTAAGAATATGGTCGGAGGTACTGGCTATCCCCGCAGAGGAGCTCAGCGTGACGGGCAACTTTTTTGCAATTGGGGGACACTCACTGAAAGCTACAGTTTTGGTTAGCAGGATTCACCGTGAACTTGGAGTAAGACTGCCCTTAAGTGATGTATTTCAGAATCCTACTGTTAGAGAGCAGGCGAAGCAGTTGGGGAGCAATATTGGAGTTGATTATGTCTCGATTCCCAAAAGTTCAGAAAAGGTTTACTATGCCCTTTCCTCTGCTCAAAAACGTATTTATGTGTTACAGGAGATGGACTCAAGTTCTACCATCTACAACATGCCATACTTCATATCGCTAAGTAGCGATTTTGATAAAAATAAAATAGAGCAGATAATTAAACAACTTATTGTTCGCCACGAAAGTTTCCGAACCAGTTTTGTAATCATTGAAGACGAACCTGTTCAGTTTATACATAAAAGTGTTGAGTTAGATATCCAAGAAATTCAAATTACACAGTCAGAGATTGAAAATCTATTTAGTAAATACGTTAAACCATTTAACCTTAGTGAAGCTCCTTTAATCAGAGTAATGCTAGTTAATGTAACTAATTCAGACCCTTTACTATTTATAGATACTCATCATATCATTAATGATGGGGTCTCTCAGGCCATCCTTGAGCGGGAGTTCTTGGCACTACACCAGGGGGTTGAACTGGATTTGCTCCGCCTACAGTACAAGGACTACTCTGAGTGGCAGAACAGTCCTGCTCAGCGTGAGCGGGTGAAGGAGCAGGAGACCTACTGGCTGAAACGTTTTAGCGGGGAATTGTCCCCTCTAAGCCTACCTACCGACCATTCACGACCGACCGTACAGAACTTCGAGGGGAGATCGGTCAACTTTGTGCTCGAAGGTAGCGTGACGGCAGGGTTGAAATCGGTAGCTGCGAATCAGGGGTTAACCCTCTATATGGTGCTGCTATCATCGTATGCGGTGCTGCTGTCCAAACTGAGCGGTCAGGACGACATCGTCATTGGAACTCCTGTGGCCGGGCGTAGCCATGCGGATCTCGAGGGTGTTGTGGGGATGTTCGTGAGCACGCTGGCCATGCGCATCCTGGTGGACGGGAGCATGACAGTTAAGGGTTTCATGGATGGGATTAAGCAGAGTAGCCTAGAGGCCTTCGAGCATCAGGACTACCCTTTCGAGAGTTTGGTTGAACGCCTCTCGGTGACTCGTGATGTGGGTCGCAACCCAGTGTTTGATGTGATGCTCAACCTGCTCAACCAGTCTGAGTACACGGGGGAACTAGCGGAAGTGGGCGGTGATGCTCTTGTACATACACCTAGCATATCCAAGTTTGACCTAACCCTTACCGCCGTTGATTATGGCGAGCAGCTGCTCATGAATTTCAGCTATTGCTCTAAATTATTCGAACCCGAAACCGTAGAGCGATTTATAGGGTATTTCCAGCAAATACTGGGACAACTCCCGGGAAGGCTTGGGGAGAGGCTGAGCGATGTTGAGATCGTATCGGAGGGGGAGCGGCGAAAGCTGCTGTACGAGTTCAACGGGACCAGCACCAGTTACCCGAAGGACAAAACGATCCACCAGCTCTTCGGGGAGCAGGCGCAGCGGACACCGGATGGCCTAGCACTGGTCTACGGGCAGCAGCGGCTAACCTACCATGATCTCGACGCGCGGAGCAACCAGCTGGCTCGGCACATTCGGTCGCAGTACGAGGTAAGGGCGAAGCGAGCCCTCACCGAGGGTATCCCCATCGCCCTGTACCTGGAGAGGAGCTTGGAGATGGTGATCGGCATCCTAGCCGTGCTCAAGGCCGGGGGCGCCTACGTGCCCATGGATACCGGCTACCCGCAGGAGCGGGTGGATTACATCCTTAGGGACACCGGGGCAGAGCTCGTGCTCACCCAGCGGCATCTTATCGAGGGCCATCCTGCGCAGCTGCCCGCGGGCAGGGTCATCCCCATCGACCTGACCGAGGGGCTATACGCGGAGGAGGACTCCTCCAGCCTACCGTCGTACGGCGAGGTAGCGAGCCTTGCGTACATCATCTTCACCTCGGGCTCAACGGGAATCCCCAAGGGGGTTCCGATCTCGCACGGGAGCTTCTGCCCGCTGGCGCACTGGGGGTTCGATGCGATCGGGCTGCTGCCGGAGGATCGGGTGCTGCAGAACCTATCGTACCACTTCGACTGGTCCGTCTGGGAGATCTTCATCGCGCTCACCTCGGGATCCTCTCTCTACATTGTTCCTAAGGAGCTCCTGCTGGACCCGATGCGGGTCTACGACTTCATAACCGCCAACCGCATCACCATCCTGCACGGGACGCCATCGTGGTTCAACGCCGTGCTGCAGCATGGCAAGCGCCTAGAATCGCTCCGGATGCTCATCCCCGGTGCGGAGAAGCTCACCGCCGAGATGGTCACCCGGTTTATCAGCCACGTAAACCCGCATTGCCGGATATTCAACATGTACGGTCCAACCGAGGCCACCATCATGGCGGCTGTCCACGAGATCGACAGGGGTCGCATGGCGTACTACCAGACCCTACAGAGCATCCCGATCGGCACGCCGATAGCGAACGCATCGCTGATCGTGCTGGATAAGGGGATGAACCTGTGCCCGGTAAACATCCCGGGGGAGCTATACATCTCCGGGGATGGGCTATCCGCGGGGTACCTGAATGACGAGGTGAAGACCCGGGGGCTCTTCATCCCCAACCCCTACAGGGAGCTGAACGGCGATACCCTTTACAAGACCGGCGATTTAGCCCGCTGGCTGCCCGACGGCAGCATCGAGTTCCTGGACCGGATTGACCACCAGGTCAAGATCCGGGGGTTCAGGATAGAGCTGGGCGAGATAGAAAATGCTCTGCTCAGGCATAAAAGCGTACGAGAGGCGGTGGTACTGGCAAGGGAGGATAGCGGAGAAAAATTCCTGTGCGCCTACATCGTATGCGAAGGGAGAATTGATCCGGACGAGCTGCGCACCCACCTAGCCGCTAGCCTGCCGGACTACATGCTCCCCTCAACCTATATGGAGCTGGAGAGGCTGCCGCTGAATAGCAACGGCAAGGTGGACCGGAGATCGCTACCCACCCCCGAGCGTAGGACAGGCTCTGGCTACGTAGCGCCCTCAAGCGCCATTGAGTCGGAGCTGGTAAGAATATGGTCGGAGGTACTGGCTATCCCCGCAGAGGAGCTCAGCGTGACGGGCAACTTTTTTGCAATGGGAGGTCACTCACTTCGGGCATCCGCCTGTGTTAGTAAAATGACAAAAACATTTCATACTAACATCCCTTTGGTTGAAATATTTAAGAATCCGACTATATCTCAATTAGCCAGTATTATCAATAGAACTGCAAAAAAAGAGTACTTAGATAATATAGTTTTACTTAAAGAGAGTAAAAAATGTAGCGAGAATCTATTTCTAATTCACGATGGGAGCGGGGATGTTGATGGATATATAGAACTTAGTCAACATGCTAAAGATGAGATAAATATATGGGGTATAAAAGCTTCTTGGTTTAAGAAGTTAGAGGCTTATAATATCTCTGTTGAGCAAATTGCTCATGAGTACCTGAAATCTATCCGACAAATTCAGTCATCGGGAGAATACCGTTTGATGGGTTGGTCACTGGGAGGATCGATAGCCCTTGAGATATCCAGATTACTCGAACAATCGGGAGATAGAGTATCCTTTCTTGGAATTATTGATTCAATACCCCCGGGAGGATTGGAAGATTCCTACAAACCTGAATTTACAATTGAATCCGAGATTGAGTGGTTAAAACAGTTTGTTAACAATCAGGATATTTTCAAAGATTTCGAGGGTGTCAGAGACTTTGGACAACTTTGGTTCAAAACTATTGATTTACTTAGGCGTTCAGAGGTATCCGAGGAAATAGTAAAAAGAGGGTTAATGGGAGTAGTCGGATATTCTATTAAAGATCAAGAGACTCTGACTATTAATGAATTAATAACTTATATGAATTTCACTAGAACGCTCCTAAGAGCTTGTAGTAATTACATTCCATATTGCCCAGTTCTCTCAAAAGTAACATATTTTAAAGCGAGCGATTCGGGTGTTGAGAACCCTCAATTATGGTTTAATTACTCAATAAATAAAGGAACGATTCATACAATTGAAGGAGACCATTTTTCCATACTCAAAAAACCAAGCGTTTTTAAACTTTATGAGGAAATCAGGGGATCATTTAGCGGAGAAAAGGAATGCACTCCACTTGCTGAATCTCTTTTTTAATCAATATGTAAGAAATAATAAAAAAAATGTTTGATCTAAAACACCTTTGAAAATACATTAAAGTATTAAAGCATTAAATTGAGGAGATTCCATATATAGTCAAAAGTAAATTAGTGATATTCGAAAAGTGCAAAATGTAAAACTAACGAAAAACACATTTTATAAGTACTAGAAAGATGAGCCACCTAGGATTTCAAAAATAGACTGGTGCAGGTCATTTTTTGAATTAGAATATCAAACCTAAAAAGATTAATATATAATAGAATGTAGTTAAATGGAAACTTATTATATGCAAATATTTTTTTCCAAAAAGGTAATCTCAATAGGTTGATACTATTGTTTATGCTTATTTAATTCTTTTTATAAAACTTTACATACATTTATTAGTTATTTTTGAGGTTCAATTTAATCCCAATACTATTGTTTTAAAATACTAAATGGTCTATATATGAAGAGGTTTTTAGTGGTTTTACCATACTTAGTTGCAGTTTCCGTTTTTGTGATACTTAGTTCGGTTTTCTTTGCTCCACAATTTGATGGTTACAGTTTGAATCAGAGCGATGTTAGCCAGTATATTGGAATGAGCAAAGAAATTTATGATTTCCGACAAGAGGAAAAAACCGATCCTCTTTGGACCAATTCTGCATTTAGTGGAATGCCTGCCTACCAGATTTCAATGAAAAATCAAACCCTTGTTAGTACAATAGAAAGCTATATTGTTTTTAAGCTATTCAAAGCGCCTACTGGTTATTTGGTTCTGGGGATGTTAAGTTTTTATGTTTTATTGTTGTGCTTTGGTGTAAATCCATGGTTAAGTATTATTGGGGCTGTTGCTTTTGGTTTTTCTACTATCAATATACTTTACCTTGGAGGTGGGCATAATACAAAAGTTCACGCCATTGCTTTGTTGCCCGGAATTATTGGAAGTTTGGTTTACGCCTATCGAAAGAATTTTCGAATTGGAGGACTGTTGTTATGTGTATTTATTTGTTTACATCTATCCGCAAACCATATTCAGGAAACCTATTACTTGCTTTTTTTAATTCTAGCAATTGTCATTTTTGAATTTTACAGGTTTTATAAGGAACACCGAGTACCTGCTTTTATAAAAATATCAACCTTTTTACTATTTGCTTCAATACTTGGGATCATTCCTACCATGTCTAATTTGCTTTTAACAAACGAATATGCAAAGTATACCAATAGGGGAAAATCCGATTTAACTATTTCAACAAACCAAACTGATGATAAATCTAAATTAAAAGGGCTTGATCGCGATTATATTAAGGAATATAGTTTAGGATATGGCGAGATTTGGTCTTTGGCAATTCCAAATATAAAAGGTGGAGCATCTGGTCGTTTAGGCGATTTTAAAGACAAGTTAAGTGATGTTACACCTGAATATAGGAACGATATTGCTAATTTTCCAAGTTATTGGGGAGAACAACTTGGTACAGGAGGTGCATTTTATTTTGGGGCAACAATCTTTCTGCTTTTCGTGTTGGGGTTGGTTTTTATTAAGGATACGATTAAGTGGGCTTTCTTTGCAGTATCTATTCTAGCCGTATTTTTATCGTGGAAATATAGTGCAATTCTCGATTTATTTATCGATTACATGCCCTTATTCAATAAGTTTAGAGATACAAAAATGATGTTGGTTTTAGTGCAAATATCTTTTCCCCTTCTAGGCCTTCTATTTCTAAATGAATTATTTAATACCCAAATAAACAAAAAGAAACTAATATATTCTATAGGGGCAACAATTGGACTATTTTTCCTTTTCTACCTATTGCCTTCTCTTTGGTTTAGCTTTTTTAATAATAATGAGTTGGAGTATTTTAACAAACAGTCGCAATTATACCCTCAGGCACTTCAACAAATAAACCAAATCAAAATGGATATTGAGCAGGTGCGAATAGCCATATTCAAAACTGATCTATTGAGATCTATCTTTTTTATGATTCTGGTTTCTGGTTTAATCCTTCTTTATACACGGAATAAAATTGCAAAGCATTATTTTATTCTTTCAATTGGCGTTTTGGTACTGCTTGATTTATGGATGGTTGATAAAAGATATCTCAATAATGATTTAAGTGGTTACCACTGGATTAAATCAAAAGATAAAAACACTCCCTTTAGGCCTAATGTAGCAGATATTCAAATATTGAATTGGGAGATGAAAGACAATCCGATATTAAATGAGAGCATTAATCAAAAGATATCGAAAATTAGGAACAACGAAATTGAAAAAGCGAATTTAGCTTTTACAACCTTAAACTTCGGCACAGATTACAGGGTATTATCGCTCGATAATCCATTTGCCAATGCTTCAACCTCATATTACCACAAATCTATTGGAGGGTATCATGGTGCAAAATTAAAGAGATATGCTGAGTTGATCGACTTTAGGCTCAATAATGAATATCAAGGTTTAATAAATGCTTTAAAAAGCAATAACGATACCATTATTGAGAACACCCTAAAGAGTCGAATTTCTGCTTTAAATATGTTGAACACCAAATATATTATCTATAATCCCGAAGCAGCACCAATTAGAAATCCTTATGCAAATGGTTCAGTATGGATAATTAAAGATATTAAGGTTGTAAAAAATGCAGATGAAGAGATTAAAACCCTAGACTTAATAGATCCTAAAAATACAGCTGTTGTTGATCAATCATATAGCAATTTGATTCCTAGTAATTATAAATACGACACTTTGGCTCAAATTAACTTAAAGAAATATCGTCCCAATCATTTAATCTACGAGTCAAATACTGGAATGGTACAAGTTGGAGTCTTTTCTGAAATTTACTATAAAGATGGATGGAATGCATATATTGATGGAAAACCATCACCATACTTCCGTGCAAATTTTGTTTTGAGAGCAATTGCTATACCTGAGGGTAAACATATTATCGAATTTAAATTTGAACCTAAGACATATAGTATAAGCAAGAAAATTTCTTATGCTGGATCCGTATTGATAGTTTTTTTTGCATTAAGTATAGCGTTTTATGAGGTTTGGATTAATTTTAAAAAGCGACAGTAAATTTCAATTATTCGGTGGTTAAGAAGACCAAAATAGGCCTATCGATTATTGCAAGTGTTATGGGTAGTGATATCAATGATGGTTGGTTGTTAGTAACTGAGATTGACAAGAAATACTCTTTAAAAAACAGATAGATTTTTTGTTTTAACTTATTTGCCAACATACTATTAATGGCTTTAATCCAACCGATCATTTCAAACTATGTTAAGCCAATAATATATGATTTGCATGTAAATTGTTATAAGTAAGAATATTAGAGTTTATTTAAAAATATAGAGGCTTCCCGAAAAGGACAGCCTCTATATTTTGGTAATAATGCCAAAATTAGTTGGTGATTTTGTTTTTATCTCATAAAAATTTCCTGACTTCTGACGCTTTCGAAAATTAGTGCGTATGTATTTTTCAAATAGTTGAAAACTAATAAAATACAATTTAAATTTTTGCATTTTACCGCACTAACGCATATTTTTACCTTATGTATAGGGT